>DATBPW010000149.1:0-9024 GCA_036561125.1 Ramlibacter sp.
ACGGACCCGGAAGAGTTCGAAGCTTTCCTCACGAAGTTTCCCGCCGGCATCTATGCCGACCTCGCGCGCAAGCGCTTGCGCAAGCTGCAGGGCGGCAACACCACGACGCCCGACCAGACGGTGCTGAGCGGGATCTCGGCGGGCATCATCGCCGCACGGAAGGACGAATCCGACGAGGAGGCGACGCGGCTGCGCACGGCCACGCAGCCGGCCGTCGTGGCCGCGCCGGTCGCACCGGCGCCCGTTCCATCGCCCGCACCTGCTTCCGTCCTGTTGCAGAGCTCGCTGCCGGCGGCCGCCGTTACCGCGGTCGCTGCCGGCGAAGCGAGCTCGCCCGATTCGCACGCCGACAGCGAACCCGCCTCGGATTTCCCGAGCACGATCACGCTCGCGCATTCCGGGGCCCCGGCGCCCATTGCGGCGCCCGCGCCTTCGCCTGCACCCGCCGTTCAAGCGAAAGCGGCTGCGCCACGGCCGCGCGCAAAACCGCCGGCCACTGCGCGCGCCGGTGCGAAGAAGCCGCCCGTTGCCGTGATCGCTGGCGCCGCCGCCGTGGTGCTGGCGGGTGTCGTTGCGTTCTTCGTCCTGGGGCGCAGCTCCAATTCGCCCGATGCGGGCATGGCCGCATTGCCCGCGGCGTCGTCGGCCGCATCGGCCCCCGGCGAGGCCGCTTCGGAACCGACGGCCGCCGGTGCGGCGGTCCCGGCCGCCGTCACGGCGAGCCAAGCGCGCGCCGCAGCGAGCGTGCATGCCGCGGCGCCGTCGCGGCCCGTGCACGCGAGGGCGCCGCTGTCCAAACCGAAGGCCGCCTCTGCGCCGCCGCCGGCCGTCGTGGCCACGCCCGTCGCACCCGCGCCGACGGTCCAGCCGCAAGCGCCCAAGCCCGCACCGCCGCCTTCGAACTCGCGCGGCGAATTCGCCGCCGTCGAAGCCTGCAAGGACAAGGTGTTCCTCTCGCGCGAATTCTGCCTGTCCGAAGCGTGCGACAAGCCCGGCGCGCGCAACCACCCGCTGTGCGTGGAGTGGCGCGCGCAGAAACGCCTGCGCGAGAACAGCCGCATCGGCAACTAGGCCGTCAGGTGATGTCGATGGTGTGCAAGGCGAACGCGCCGGCGCGCCGGTCCGCGAAGTAGCACTTGAGCGTCTCGTGCACCGTCTTGAACGCGATCTCGTCCCACGGGATCTCGTGTTCGGCGAACAGCCGCGCCTCGATCGTCTCGTGGCCGGGCGCGAACTCGTCGGACAGCAGCTTCGCGCGCCAGTACATGTGCACCTGGCCCACGCGCGGGACGGAGAGCACCGACTGCAGGTCCTCCAGCTCGATCTTCGCGCCCGCTTCCTCGTCGGTCTCGCGCATCGCGCCCTGCGCAGCGGTTTCGCCGAGCTCCATGAAGCCGGCCGGCAGCGTCCACTTGCCCCAGCGCGGCTCGATGTTCCGTTTGCACAGCAGCACCTTGTCGCCCCAGTGCGGCACCGTGCCGACCACGTTCAGCGGGTTCTCGTAGTGGATGGTGTCGCACTCGGGGCAGACCGCGCGCACGCGCGTGTCGCCGTCGTCGGGCACGCGGTAGACGACGGCCGCGCCGCAGTTGCGGCAATGCTTGATGGGAGTGCGAAAGGGGACGGACACGACCGGGAAGTATGCCAGCGCGCGTTGTCACCCCGGCCTGCGCCGGGGCACACGATTCACCACGAAGGCTTACGCCTTCGTCGTTTTCGTGTGTTTGTCGATCAGGGACTTGGCCGTATCGAGCAGCTTGCGGCCGTCGAAGCCGCGCTTGTTCATGTCCTCGACCCATTCGACTTCGAGCTGGCGCGAGCGGCGCCGGAATTCCTGCGCTTCGGCGGGGCTCACGGTGAAGATGGTGTTGCCGTGGTCGACCGCGGCCTTGCGCCCCGCGGCGTCGCCGGCCTGCTGCGTCTTGCCGAGCCAGCCGGACGTCGCGATGCCGGAGTTGGCATCGATGACCTTCTTCAGGTCCGGCGGCAGCGCATCGTACTTCGCCTTGTTCATGCACATCACGAACGTCGTCGTGTAGAGCGCGCCGCCCGCGGGGTCGAACTCCGCGTGGTACTTCGTGAGCTCGTGGACTTTCACCGACGGGACGACTTCCCACGGGATCACGCAGCCGTTGATCGTGCCCTTCGACAGCGCGTCGGGGATCTGCGGCAGCGGCATGCCCACCGGCGTCGCGCCCAGGGACGCGAGCATCTTGTTCACCTGCCGCGTCGGCGCGCGCATCTTCAGGCCGCGCAGGTCGTCCACCTTGTGAACGGCGCGATCGGCCGTGTGGATCACGCCGGGGCCGTGCACCTGCAGCGCGATGACGTGCGTTTCCTTGAACTCGTCCGGCGCCATCGTCTGCACGTACTCCCAGTAGGCCTTCGACGTGGCTTCGGCGTTGCTCATGATGAACGGCAGCTCGAACACCTCGACGCGCGGGAAGCGGCCGGTGGTGTTGCCGGGCAGCGTCCAGGTGACGTCGACGACGCCGTCGCGCGCCTGGTCGTACAGCTGCACGGGCGTGCCGCCGAGCTGCATCGCCGGGTAGGCCTCGAACTTGATCCGCCCGCCGGAGTCCTTCTCGACCTTGTTCATCCACGCCTTGTGCATGTTCAGCCAGACGTTGGACGTCGGCGCCATGAAGGTGTGGAACTTGAGCGTGACGGCCTGCTGCGCCAGCCCGGCGATGCCGGAGCCGCCGAGCGCCGCGGCCGCGACACCGGATTTCAGGAGAGCCCTTCGCTGGATCATGATGCGTCCTCGTGCATGGAAGAGCCGGACCATAGCGCCAACGCGCGCCGCCTCCTACGGTGTCATCCCCAACCGGGCGATCCCTAGGTGGCGGCCCTAGTGGGTCCCCATGAACCCGACCAGCCAGAGCGCGATCTGCGGGAAGGCGAGCATCAGCCCGATGCGCACGAAGTCGCTGACGAGGAAGGGCAGCACGCCGCGGAAGGTTTCGGACAGCGGCACGTTCTTCGCCATCCCGTTGACCACGTAGACGTTCAGCCCCATGGGTGGGACCAGCATCCCGAACGACACGACCATCAGGATCAGGATGCCGAACCAGAGGGCGAGCGGCTCCTTGGCCATCCCGAAGTCCAGGCTCATGACCAGCGGGAAGAAGATCGGGATCGTGAGCAGCACGATCGACAGCTCTTCGGTCACGCACCCGAGCAGGATGTGCAGGATCACGATGCCCACCATGATCCAGATCGGCGCGACGTGCCAGCCGGAGACGATCTCCACGAGGTGCGTCTGGATCTGCGTCAGGGCAAGCGCCGAGTTGAGCACGTCCGCGCCGATGAAGATCAGGAAGATCATCGCCGTGCTTTCGGCAGTCGCGAGGAAGCAGTCGAAGAACTTCTTCCACGTCATCTCGCCCTTGGCCAGGGCGGCGACGAATGCCGCGGCCGCGCCGACGCCCGCGCCCTCGGTCGGCGAGAAGAAGCCGCCGTAGATGCCGCCGAAGACGAGCACGAACACGAACGCGATCGGCGCGATCCGGACGAACGTGCGCCAATGGAACGGCGGCGGCTCTTCGTCGCCTTCGGGCGCATGGCCGGGGACGAGCCGGACATAGACCGCGATCACGATCATGTAGCCGACCATCGCCATGATGCCGGGCAGCGTCGCCGCGAGGAACAGCTTCGCGATGTTCTGCTCGGTGAGGATCGCGTAGATCACGAGCGGCACCGACGGCGGGATCAGGATCCCCAGGGTGCCGGCGGTGGCCAGCGCGCCGGTGGCCAGGCGGCCCGAGTAGCCGTGCCGCTTCATCTCGGGCAGCGCCACGCCCGTGATGGTGGCGGCCGTCGCGATCGAGGAGCCGCAGATCGCGCCGAACGCGGCGCTGGCCATCACCGCGGCCATGGCGAGCCCGCCGCGCAGCCGTCCGACGACGGACGCAGTGAATTCGAACAGCGCCTTGCTGATGCCGCCTTGCGTGGCGAAGTTCCCCATCAGGATGAACAGCGGGATCACGGAGAGGTCGTAGCTCGCGAAGCGCGCGAACGCCATGCTGTTCATGAAGTTCGCGTAGGGCGACCAGCCGGTCTGCACCACATACGCGACGGAGCCGGAGATGAACATCGCGATCGCGATGGGCGTGCGCAGCGCCATCAGCGCGAACATGAGGAGGATCGCCGAGCCCGCCAGGGCGACGCCGGTCATGCGCCTTCCTCGATGTGCGCAGGCGAGTCGAACCCGAACGCGGCCTGCCAGAAGGCGATCACCGCCGTGAGCGCGAAGCCCGGCACCATCGGTGCATAGGCGAACCACTCGGGCACGCCGAGCAGCATGGTGGTCGAGCCGCTCTCGTAGGAGCTGATGCCGCCGAGTGCCGCGCGCCATGAGAGCAGGGCGCAGCACAGGCCGAGAAGGCCGGCGCCTATGCGTTCGAGCGCTTCATTGAACGCGGGCGGCGCTTTCGCGGTGAAGACGTCGACGACGATGTTGCCGCGGTGGAACTGGCACAGCGGCATGAACAGGCCGACCGCCGCGCCGGTGGCGAGCGCGACCAGTTCGAAGTCACCGGTGAGCGTGCGGCCGACGGTTTCGCGGCCGACGATGCTGATGCAGCTCACGATCACCATCACCGCGACCAGTGCGCCCGCTGCGAGCGCACAGGCCTTGGCCAGGATTTCCAGGACGCGCAATCGACTCTCCTCTTGCGCGCCGACGTCTTTCAGCGCGCCGGGGCGATTTTGACCGATAACGCCGGCAGGCCCGTCACGCCGCCTTCGAGCAAGTCGCCGGCGACGACGGCCGCGACGCCTTCGGGCGTGCCCGTGAAGATCAGGTCGCCGGGCGCCAGATCCCACGCCGCGGACACGTGCTCGATGATCTCGCCGAGGTTCCAGATCAACTTGCCCACGCTGCTGCGCTGGCGATCCTGGCCGTTCACCTTCAGCCAGATCTGCGCGTTGGCGATGTCGCCCGCTTGCGCCGCGGGAGTGATCGGGCCGATGGGTGCGGACTGCTCGAAGCTCTTGCCGATCTCCCACGGGCGACCCTGCTTCTTCATCTCGCCCTGCAGGTCGCGGCGCGTCATGTCCAGGCCCACGGCGTAGCCCCAGATGTACTTCATCGCATCCGCGGCCTTGATGTTGCGCCCGCCGGTGCCGATGCAGGCGACCAGCTCGATCTCGTGGTGCAGGTCCTTCGTGAGGCTGGGATAGTCGATCGACCCGGTTTCGCCGGCGGCGACGGGCACGATCGCGTCGGCCGGCTTGAAGAAGAAGAACGGCGGCTCGCGGCCGGTAAAGCCCATTTCCTTCGCATGCTCGACGTAGTTGCGCCCCACGCAGATGACGCGGCGCACGGGGAAGCGCTCGCCGCGGCCGACGACGGGCACGCTGGGGGTCACCGGGTTGAAGACGTAATTCATGACAGCCTTTCTTCGTGGTGGATGCCCAGTGCTTCCTGCACGGGCCGGTCGGAATAACTGAACAGGACGCAGCCCCGCTCCGACGCGAGGCGGGCAGTGTGCCACGACGGGATCACGAAGTGATCGCGCGGGGAGAATGCGAAACGCTGCTCGCGCCCGCCGCCTTCGACGACCACTTCGCCTTCGCCCTCGACCACGCTGTACACCGCGCCGTCGGTCTGGCGCCAGCCCTTGCCGCGGAAGCCGGCCGGCAGCTTCTGCATGAACGTCTGCATCGTCGGCATCGGCGAGCCGCCGGTCAGCGGGTTGACGTAGCGCAGCTTCACGCCGTCCCAGTCGTCGATGGGCGCGTCGCGTTCGAGTTGCTCGAGCGCCTCGCGGCTGCGCTCGTACGGATAGCTGAAGATCGGCGAGGTCTTGCCGAAGGGCGCGCTGGTGCGCACGGGCGCCATGTTGTGGCCATAGCGCGCGAAGCTCGTGCCTTCGTTGCGCGTGACGACTTGCGAGCGCGCCGTGTCGTTCTGCGCGAAGCCCGCATCGAGGAAGCGGACCAGCGGGATGTCCAGGCCGTCGAGCCACACGACGGGCACGCTCGAATCGTTGCCGTGGTCGTGCCACGTCCAGCTCGGCGTGATGATGAAATCGCCCGGGCGCATGATCGCGCGTTCGCCATCGACGGCCGTGTACGCGCCGGAGCCTTCGACGATGAAGCGCAGCGCGCTTTGCGTGTGGCGATGGCTCGGCGCGACTTCGCCGGGCAGGATCAGTTGCAGGCCCGCGTAGAGCGACTGCGTCGCGCACGACTGGCCGCGCAGGCCGGGGTTCTCGAGGACCAGCACGCGGCGCACGGCTTCCTCCGCCGTGATCGCTTCACCCGCACGCATGAGGAACGGACGCACCTCGTCGTACTTCCAGTGCACCGCGACGCACGGCGTCTTCGGCTCCTTCGGCACGAGCGCATGCAGCACTTCCCACAGCGGCGTGAGGTGCAGCGGTTCCATTTCGCGATAGAGCCGCTGGCGCTCATGCAGTTTCGAATCGGGTGCGTTCATGTCGTCTCTCCTGTGCCGAGAAAGGCCCCGTCGGCTTCGAGGCGCGATTGCAGGTCGCGCACGTTGACTTGCGATGCGGCCACGTGACCTTGCAGCGCGACGTGCGCCGCTGTCCCCGCGGCCTGGCCCATGACGAAGCAGGCGCCCGTCACACGCGCCGCCGATTGTGCTTCGTGCGTCATCGACGCGCAGCGCCCGGCCACCCACAAATTGTCGAGCAGCGGCGGCACCGTCATGCGGTAGGGCAGCTGGTTGAAGCCGCGCGAGCCTTCGGCAGGCCAGCGCCATTGCACGTCGCCTTGCACGTGCAGCTCGAGCGGCCAGCCGTTCACGCCGATGGTGTCCTCGAAGTCGGCGCAGCCGGTGACGTCGCCTTCGGTGAGCATGTACAGCCCGTGCACGCGACGTGTCTCGCGGATCCCGACTTGCGGCGCGATGTCGACGATGTACGAATTCTCGAAGCCGGGCACTTCCCTCAGGAACTTCATGACGCCGGCGACCTGCCGGCGGCCGGTCACCTCGGCCCGGCTCAGCTCGCGCGCGTCGGTGCCGTCGAGGGCGCGGCCTTCGTCGTTCGCCAGTTGCGTCACGTTCGCGCGCCACTCGATGCCGCTCTTCTGCGGCCGCACGATCGCTCCCTTGCGCGGGAACTTGTGCCGGCCTTCGGCTTCGGCTTGCGCCATGAGCGCGGGAATCGTCTTCCACGCTTCGCCCGCACGCTGCGCATCCACGTTGTTCACGCGGAACATGGTGGACGGGTAGAGCAGGTGGCCGTGCGCGTCGCCCTTCTCCCAGGCCGCGCCGGAGAACGCCGCGAGGTCGCCGTCGCCGGAGCAATCGATGAACGCTTGCCCCTTCACGGCGACGCGGCCGGATTTCGTCTCGAGGACCAGCGCGGTGATGCGGCGCCCCGTATCCTTCACGACCGCGCACGCGAGGGCGTGGAACAGCACGTCGGCGCCGGAGGACGCCAGCAATTCATCGGCTGCGATCTTGTAGGCGGCAGTGTCGTACGCCTGCGCCGCGATGCGGCCGAAGATCATGTGCGGCGCATTGAGGCCACCGAGCGCATCGATGCGCTCGAGCAGGTCGTCCGCGACGCCGTGGACCACTTGTTTGATCTCGCCGTGCACGTTCGCATGCAAGCCGCAGAAATTGGTCACCCCCGCCGCGGTGCCCATTCCGCCGAGAAACCCGTAGCGTTCGACGAGCAGGGTGGAGCGGCCCGCGCGCGCTGCAGCCGCCGCCGCCGCAATGCCGGCGGGGCCGCCACCGAGCACGACGACTTCGTACTCGCCGAAGACGGGCGTTTCGTGCGGGCGCTCGCGGATGTACTCCGTCATGCGAACAGCCTCGTCGGGTCGATGCCTTCGTACATCCACTTCAGGCCGGCGAAGCCGGCCGACTCCTTTCCGCTCTGGAACATGCGGTTGCGCAGCTCGCGCGTGACGCCGGCTGCGTGATAGATGTCGCCATAGAAGCGCGCGGTCAGCTGCACGCGTCCGGTGCGCAGGTAGCGCGCCTGCTGGTACTTGAGGAACGCTTCCTCGATATTGCCGCGCGCAGCCTTCACCGCCGCGCCGAGCACGACCGCGTCCTCGATCGCCTGCCCCGCGCCTTGCGCGAGGTACTGCAGCATGGGATGCGCCGCGTCGCCGAGCAGCGTAGCGCGGCCGCGGCTCCAGTCCTTGACCGGCTCGCGGTCGCACAGCACCCACATCTTCCACGTCTCGATCTTGCCGAGCAGCTCCTTCACCTGCGGCACCGCATGCGCGAAGCGCTCGTTCAATTCCGCGGTGTCGCCGAAGGTGTTCCAGCCTTCGTCGTACTTGTTGCTGTGGAAGACGGCGACGAGGTTGAACAGCTCGCCGCGGCGCAGCGGGTAGTGCACGAGGTGCGTCTTCTCGCCGCCCCACAGCAGCACTTCGTCGTTCCACAGGTGCGCGGGCACGTCCTCGCGCTTGAGCACCGCGCGATACGCGATGTGCCCCGACACGCGCGGCTTGCCGTCACCGACGATCGCTTCGCGCACGCGGCTCCACAGGCCATCCGCGCCGATCAGCGCATCGCCGCGGATCGACTCCCCGGAGGCGAGCTTCACCGTGACGCCGCTCGAATCGTGCTCGAACGAATCCAGCTTGCTCGACGTGCGCAGCTGCACGTTGTCGAATTTCGCGCACTCGGCCAGGAACACGTTGTGCAGGTCGACACGGTAGATCAGGCCGTAGGGATAGCCGTAGACGGACTTCACCGCGTCGCCGAGCGGCACATGCACGACCTCTTCGCCGGTGCGCACGTCGTTCATGCCCATGCCGGGTGGGAAGAACGCGACCTCGTCGACCGCCGCGGTCAGTCCGAGGTATTCGAACATCCGGAAGATGTTCGGGCCGAGCTGGATGCCCGCGCCGATCTCGCCGAACTGCGCCTGCTGCTCGAGCACCGTGACGCGGTGGCCGCCCCGCGCGAGGACGCAGGCTGCGGCGAGCCCGCCGATGCCGCCACCGGCGACGATGAAGTGCAGCGAAGATGTCATGGCAGCGCAGGCGGGCGGAAATCGTAAGAATACATATTATCTCGCG
>DATBPW010000150.1:0-3855 GCA_036561125.1 Ramlibacter sp.
GCATGTTCCGGGTCGCGCGAGGTCACCCACGCGACGCCGAGCATCAGGAACGCCGCCGTGAGGAGGCCCGGGATGACGCCGGCCGCGAACAGCTTGCCGATGTTGGTCTCGGTGATGATCCCGTAGATCACCATGATGGTCGACGGCGGGATCATGATGCCCAGCGTGCCGCCCGCCGCGATCACGCCGCTGGACAGGGCGTCGCTGTAGCCGAGCTTGCGCATCGACGGGTAGGCCACCTTGCTCATCGTCGCCGCGGTGGCGATCGACGAGCCGCAGATCGCGCCGAACCCGGCACACGCGGCGATCGTGGCGTGTGCCAGCCCGCCACGCACGTGCCCGATGAACGCGTACGCGGCCTGGAACAGCTCATGGGCCAGCCCGGCGCGCGCGACGAAGTTTCCCATCAGGATGAACAACGGGATCACCGACAGCGTGTAGGCGAAGCCGGTCTCGTACACGACCTGGGCCACGCTGGCCATCGCCGGGTCCCAGCCGCGCACCACGCCCATGCCCGCGAACCCGACCAGGCCCATCGCGAAGGCCAGCGGCATGCGCAGCAGCGCGAGCACGAACACGGCGACGAAGCCGATGGAGGCTTCGATCATTCGGGCGCTCCTTCGCCATGGACATGCGCTGACGGCGGGGCGCCCACCAGCCCGAAGTGCACGAGACCGGTGAGGCCGCAGAGCACGCCCATGCCGTAGATGAACGGCGCCTTCAGGATCCCGAGTTGCGCCGTCGTCTCGCCCGACGCGCGGAAGTCATTGCCGGTCTTCCACATCAGCACGGCGAGCGCGACGAGCACCGCGCCGCAAACGATGTGCAGCAGCGCGACCTGCGCCTTGAGCAGCCACGGCGGCAGGAAGGGGTCGAGCGAGTCGAACACGACGTGCTCGCCGCGATCGGAAACCAGCGGCAGCGCGGCGAAGATGACGACGACCATCAGCAGTTCCGTGAGTTCGAGGGAGCCGGGAATCGAGTGCGAGGCCAGCTTGCGGCCCAGCACGTCGAAGAACGTGAGCGCCATGATGCAGAAGAGTGCGACGGCGCCCAGCGCCCCGCATGCGATTCGGAGGAGGTTCGTGGCTTTCATGGCGGCAGAAAAAAGGCGGCAACCGAGTGCCGCCTGGGTACCTGATGCGGGATATCTTACTTTTCCTGCTTCGCGATCTCGCTGCGGAATTCGGCGAGCAGCTTCTCAGGGTCCTTCAGGCCCTTGGCGCGCGCTTCCTTCGCCCACGCCTGTTCGACGGGCACGGTGCGCGCCTTGATCTCCGCGACGAACTTCGGGTCGGCCTTGGTCACCTGGATGTTGTTGGCCTGCATGAGCGCATGGGCGCGGCGATCCGCCTTGTCCCACTGGCGGCCAATGATGCGCGCGGCGACTTCGCCCGAGGCGGCGTCCACGGCTTTCTTCTCGTCGGGGCTGAGCTTGTCGTACTTCGCCTGGTTCATGATCAGCGCGAAGCTGGTGTTGTACAGGCCGCCGGGGAAGGTGGTGACGTACTTGATCAGCTTGTCGATCTTGAACGACTCCATCGATTCGGCGGGCAGCAGCGTGCCGTCCATCACGC
Source organism: Ramlibacter sp. (assembly GCA_036561125.1). Taxonomy (GTDB): domain Bacteria; phylum Pseudomonadota; class Gammaproteobacteria; order Burkholderiales; family Burkholderiaceae_C; genus Ramlibacter. The sequence goes on from DATBPW010000150.1 coordinate 1,578, forward strand.
CGCTGGAGATCAGCTCGTAGTTCTCGGTGGCGGGCTTGAGCGTCGCGTTGACGCCCCACGCCTTCGACAGGTCGTTGACGAGGCCGCCGCCGATGCGCCACTTCAGCCCCTGCATGTCCGCGAGGTCCTTCACCGGATGCTTGACGTTCATCGTCATCGCCGGCCCGTGCGTGAAAAACGCGATGACGTGCACGCCCTGGTGCTCCTGCCTGAATTCGGGATGCCGCGAGGCCACCTTGTCGTACGCGATCGAGATCGGCTCCGATGCGTCGCCGAGGAACGGGAATTCCGCGACCTTCGTGAACACGAAGCGCCCCGGCGTGTAGCCGTGCACGATGAACGAGACGTCCGCGACACCGTTCTTGATCGCATCGAACGTGCCGGGCGGCGCGGCGACCGCGCGCGGCAGCAGGTTGCACTTGATCTTGCCGTTGGCGTTCTTCGCGACCAGGTCGCACCATTCGTTCTGCGCGAGCGTGAGCGCATGCGTGGGAGGCACCCAGCTCGACAACGTGAGAGTCGTCTGGGCCGCGGCCGGAACGGCGGCGCAGGCGGCGAGCAGCGCGGCGCAAGTCACTCTGGATTTCATCGGGCACTCCTGTCGAATGGATGGCAGCCAATGTAATTCGCGCATGCGCGCGCACCGGTCCTGAGTTACCCGGATTCACCAACCGCGAGGTCGGCGAATTGTCAGGGGGAAGACAACAGTTCGGCGGCCGCGTGCCCCGGATGCGGCGGCGCTGCCTATAATCAAAAACGAACGAGCGTGCTTTTTTGATTCTCCCCCGCGCCGAGAGGGGGAGGACAATGCCCGCGACCCCTAGAATCCAGATATTCCGTTTACGTAAACGTCAATCCCACGAACCCCAAGGAGACCCAGAGCATGAAGGTCCTCGTCCCCGTCAAGCGGGTGGTCGACTACAACGTGAAGGTCCGCGTCAAGTCGGACGGCACGGGCGTCGACATCGCGAACGTCAAGATGAGCATGAACCCGTTCGACGAGATCGCCGTCGAGGAAGCGGTGCGCCTGAAGGAAAAGGGCGTGGCCACCGAAGTGATCGCCGTCTCCTGCGGCGTCGCGCAGTGCCAGGAGACTCTGCGCACGGCGATGGCCATCGGCGCCGATCGCGCGATCCTCGTGGAGTCCACCGAGGAATTGCAGCCGCTGACGGTCGCGAAACTCCTGAAGGCGATCGTCGAGAAGGAACAGGCGCAACTCGTGATCCTCGGCAAGCAGGCCATCGACGACGATGCGAACCAGACCGGCCAGATGCTCGCCGCGCTGTGCGACATGCCGCAAGCGACATTCGCCTCCAAGGTGGAAGTGGCCGACGGCAAGGCACGCGTCACGCGCGAAGTCGACGGCGGCCTGGAGACAGTGACGCTCACGCTCCCCGCGGTGGTGACGACGGACCTGCGCCTCAATGAGCCGCGCTACGTCACGTTGCCCAACATCATGAAGGCCAAGAAAAAGCAGCTCGACACTTTCAAGCCCGCGGACCTGGGCGTGGAAGTCAAGCCGCACCTGAAGACTCTGAAGGTGATGGAGCCGCCCAAGCGCGGCGCGGGTGTGAAGGTGCCGGACGTCGCGACGCTGGTGGACAAACTGAAGAACGAAGCGAAGGTGATCTGAGATGACCGCACTCGTCATTGCCGAACACGACAACGCGTCCATCAAGGGCGCCACGCTCAACACCGTCACGGCCGCATCGCAATGCGGTGGCGACGTGCACGTGCTCGTCGCGGGCCAGAACGCCGGTGAAGCGGCGAAGGCTGCGGCGCAGATCGCCGGCGTCACCAAGGTGCTGCACGTCGAAGGCGAGCAGTTCGCGCACGGCCTCGCGGAGAACATGGCCGCGCAAGTGCTCGCCATCGCAGGCAACTACAGCCACATCCTTTTCCCGGCCACGGCCAGCGGCAAGAACATCGCGCCACGCGTCGCCGCGAAGCTCGACGTCGGCCAGATCAGCGACATCACCAAGGTCGATTCGCCCGACACGTTCGAGCGGCCGATCTACGCGGGCAATGCGATTGCCGTCGTGCAAAGCCTGGACGAGAAGAAAGTGATCACCGTGCGCACGACCGGCTTCGATGCTGCCGCGGCCTCCGGCGGCTCGGCGCAAGTCGAGACGCTGACCGCTGTCGGTGACTCCGGCAAGAGCAAGTTCGAGGGCAACGAGATCGCCAGGAACGACCGGCCCGAACTCACCGCCGCGAAGATCATCGTCTCCGGTGGCCGGGCGCTCGGCTCCTCGGAGAAGTTCCAGGAAGTGATGAC
>DATBPW010000151.1:0-2027 GCA_036561125.1 Ramlibacter sp.
GTGAGCGCGCGCAAGTCGCCGGTCTTCACGAGCGCGAGCCGGTGCGTCGCGGCGGCGTAGCGCCATGTCGCCTCCGGCAGCACGGCGTAGACGTCGATCTCCTGCCAGTTGTGCGCCGAGGGCGCGGTGCGCCGCTGCGGCCCGGTGCGATTCACGCCGACGGCCGCCCACAACAGGGCCGAGAGTTCGTCGATCGACAGCGGGTCGGCCAGGAAGTTGCGCGTGCTGCGCCGCTGCGCCAGCGCGGTTTGCAGCGATCCGGCGGCGGCAAGCCGTGGCGCGGGCAGCATCAGCTCATCGGTCTGGAGGTTCAGGGGCAGGTTCATGGCGGGGAGGCGAGCGGCCGCGTGAGGACGCCCTTGAGTTGCTGTTCGAAGACCAGTTCGACGCCGCGCCGGTTGAGGTGGTCGCTGTCGAAGAACAATGCGGCGTCTTGCGTCGTGGCGCGCAGGTCCAGCAATGCAGCACCGCGTTGCGCCGCCAGTGCGCTGATGGCATCGTCGAATTCCTTTTCGTCGGGCTGCTGCGCCTTGAACGCCGCCGGCAGCGGTAATCTGACGAACGTCACGCGCGCCCCGGCACGCGCGGCGTCCGCCGCGAGCGCGTCGAGCTGCGCAAGGTGGTGGGCGAGCTGCTCGTGCTTCGTGCCGTCCGGGTAGAGATAGTCGATGCGCTTCTTCACCGCGGAGGTGGAGGGCCGCCACGGCTTGTCGAACTGCGCCGCGCCTTCCCACCGGTCGGGCTTGAAGCGGTCGCGGTTGTTGATCTTGGAAAAGCCCGTCGCGTAGTCGAGCCCCGCGCGCCAGCTCACGCCTTCCGTGGCGACGTAGCCCGCCAGCGATTCGAGCGTGCCGAATTCCCACGGCGTGCGCGCGAGCAGCTTGGCATCGGCGAAGCGCTCCTCGTTCCACTCGTTCGAATAGAACGCGAAGGCATCCACGACGTACAGAACGTTCGCCGCGCGGTGGCCGCGCAGGTACTGTTCGAGCACGAAGCGGTTGTACAGCGGGCCGGCGCCGGTCGCGGCGAGGTTCACGATCGCCAGGCCCGTCTCGCGTTCCATCTGCTCGTTGAAGCCGCCGAACCCCAGCGGCATTGCGTGCGACGAGCCGAGGACGACCCAATCGTGGCGTACGCTGGGCACGCTCGCGACCTTGAAGAGCGGGTTGCTTTCGCCGTGCTGCATCATGACCCGTTCGGCCGCGCCGAGGAGCAGCACGTACAGCAGCAAGCCGATGGCGACGAACGCCGCGGCCGCGCCGCGCAGGCGGGCGGGTGTCAGGGCGGTGTGCGTGTCCATGGCCGGTTCAGAACTGCATGTAGATGAACTCGCGCGTCTGCCAGCGGCCGAGCACCAGCAGGACGAACAGCGCCGAATAGCAGGCGGTCCAGCGCCAGGCCACGGGCCACGCGCGGACGCGCTCGAGGATCGGTTTTCTTTCGTCGATCGCTTCGACGACAAGCAACGCCGCGATCAGCGCAAACGCCAGCTGGTGGTCCGCCGTGAACGCGTAGTGCTGGAGAAGTTGCGGCAACTCCAGCGCGTGCGTGCCGATTTTCGTGAGCACGAGCCACGCGTCGTGCAGCGATTTCGCGCGGAAGAAGATCCAGCCGAGCGCGATCAGGTGGAACGTGAGCAGGATGCGCAGGACGGACAACGCGCGGCTCGCTGCGACGCGAGGCAGCCAGCGTCCGATTCGCTGCCACAGGGGCGCAGCGGCCGTTCCCGCAACGACGTACACGCCGTTGATCGCGCCCCACACGACGAACGTCCAGCCCAGGCCATACCCGAGTCCCGCATGCCACAGGCCACTCGCGAGGAACACGACCATCACGTTGAGATAGCGGCGCAGCGCGCCCACCTGGCTGCCCCCCAGCGGGATGTACAGGTAGTCGCGGAACCAGCGTCCCAGCGAAATGTGCCAGCGTTGCGACCAGAATTCGGCGGGGCTGCGCGCGAAGTACGGCCGGCGGAAGTTTTCCATCAAGGGCAGGCCGAACAGCAGCGACACGCCGATCGCGATGTC
>DATBPW010000152.1:0-15522 GCA_036561125.1 Ramlibacter sp.
GAACTGAACGTGATCGAGCAGGTCGTGAACGTGTGCATGAGCACCGTGATGACCGATGCGTGGGCCAAGGGCCAGAAGATCACGGTGCACGGCTGGGCCTACGGCGTGAACGACGGCCTGCTGCACGACCTGAACATGACGGTGCCCGGCCACGATTCGATCGAGCCGGTGTACCACGCCGCGATCGAAGGCGTGATCGGCGCGAGCCGCTAGCGACACCGGGCCGCCGCCATGCCGATGTTCCCCCAGCGCCTGGACTCGCCGCTGGCGTACGACATCGCCAAGGCGATGCTCGACGGCTTCAACCGGCACTACCGCCTGTTCCGCACGGAGTCGGCGCGCGCGAAGCATCGCTTCGAGACGGCCGACTGGCACGCGCAGCAGCGGGCGCAGCGCGAGCGCATCCAGTTCTACGACCTGCGCGTGCGCGAAGCCGTGATGCGGCTCGAAAAGGAATTCAAGGCGGGCGAGCAGCCGATGGAGGTCTGGCAGCAGGTCAAGCTTCACTACATCGGCCTGCTGGTGGAACACCACCAGCCCGAACTGGCCGAGACGTTCTTCAATTCCGTCACGACGAAGATCCTCCACCGCACGCACTTCCACAACGACTTCATCTTCGTGCGGCCGGCGGTCAGCACCGAATACATCGAGAACGACGAGCCTGCCGCGCTGCCGACCTATCGCTCGTACTACCCCACGCGCGAGACGATGCACGACACGATCGTGCGCATCATCGACAACTTCCAGCTGCAACGCGCGTTCGACGACCTGGATCGCGACGCCGCCTGCGTGCTCGAAGCGTTCAACGCGCGGCTGGCGCAGGTGAAGCTGCGCGCGAACTTCCAGGTGCAGGTGCTGTCGTCGCTGTTCTTCCGCAACAAGGGCGCGTACGTCGTCGGCAAGCTGATCAACGGCTTCAACGAAGTGCCGTTCGCGCTGCCGATCCTGCACAGCCGGCACGGCAGGCTGTTCATCGATGCGTGCCTGTTCGGCGAGGACGAACTGCTGGGGCTGTTCTCGTTCGCGCGCGCGTATTTCATGGTCGACATGGAGATCCCGTCGGCCTTCGTGCAGTTCCTGCGCTCGCTCATGCCCCGCAAGCCGCGCAACGAGATCTACAACGCCCTGGGCCTGGCCAAGCAGGGCAAGACGCTGTTCTATCGCGACCTGCTCTACCACCTGCGCCATTCGAGCGACAAGTTCCGCATCTCGCCCGGCATCAAGGGCATGGTGATGCTGGTGTTCGACCTGCCGTCGTTCCCGTACGTATTCAAGGTGATCAAGGACTGGTACCCGCCGTCCAAGGACACGACGCGCGAGCAGATCAAGTCGAAGTACCTGCTGGTCAAGCAGCACGATCGTGTCGGGCGCATGGCCGACACGCTGGAATACAGCGAAGTCGCATTCGCGCGAGACCGCTTCGACGACGACCTCGTCGACGAGTTGAAGAAATACTGCGCGTCGATGCTCGAGGTATCCGACCTCGACGGCGACGGTTTCGAGGAGGTGCTGATCAGGCACCTGTACATCGAGCGGCGCATGATCCCGCTGAACATCTACCTGCAGGAAGCGTTCGACATGCTGAAGGCGTGCGAAGCCGGTAGCGCGAACGCGGTCCACGCGCAGCAGCAGGTCGAAGCGGCGGTCGTCGAGTACGGCAACGCGATCAAGGACCTGGTGGCCGCCAACATCTTCCCCGGCGACATGCTGTGGAAGAACTTCGGCGTGACGCGCAACGGCAAGGTGGTGTTCTACGACTACGACGAGATCGAATACCTCACCGACTGCAACTTCCGCAAGGTGCCGCAGGCGCGCACCGAAGAGGAGGAGATGTCGGGCGAAGTCTGGTATTCGGTGGGCAAGCACGACGTGTTCCCCGAGACCTTCGAGCCTTTCCTGCTCGGCAACCCGCAGGTGCGCGACGTGTTCATGAAGCACCACGCCGACCTGCTGGACCCCGCGTTCTGGAACGCGCACAAGGAGCGCATCCTCGCGGGCCACGTGCACGACGTGTTCCCGTACGGCCGCGACAAGCGCTTCGCGCGCCTGCATGCGGAGCCCTCGCGCGCCGACAAGGCGCAGGTGGCCGCATGAAGTCGTTCGCCGCCGCATTGCTGGCGCTGTCGTGCGCGTGCGCCTGGGCGCAGAAGACGCAGGTGGTGGACTTGCCCACGCGCAGCGGCGTGACGGAGCGCTTCGTGGCCATCGCGCCCGATGCGCCGAAGGCCGCCGTGATCCTGCTCGCAGGCGGCCCGGGGCGCGTGAAGATTCTCGGCAACGGCACCATCCGCAACGAGGGCAACTTCCTCGTGCGCACGCGCGCGATGTTCGTGCAGCAGGGTTTCGCCGCCGTCGTGCTCGACGCGCCGAGCGATCGCCCGGGCGGCATGCCGGTGGGTTTTCGCGGCACGCCCGAGCATGTCGCGGACCTGGCCGCCGCGATCGCTTGGGCGCGCGAGCAGTGGCACAAGCCGGTGTGGCTGGTCGGCACGAGCCGCGGGACGCAATCGGCGGCGCACGCCGCGGTTGCGCTCGCGAATGACCCGCATGAGCCGGACGGCATCGTGCTCACGTCCACCATCCTCGCGCGCAGCCCGCGCGACCCCGGCGTCCCGGTGACCGAAGAGCCGCTGGACACGCTGAAGATTCCCGTGCTCGTCGTGCACCACGAAGAAGACCCGTGCCCGATCTGCAACCCGGCGCTGCTGAACCAATTGAAACTGCCGGCATCGAACAGCAAGGTCATCATGGAAAAGGGCGGCGCTTCCACCGGCGAAGCCTGCCAGTCGTTTTCGCATCACGGCTACAACGGCATCGAAGGCGCCGTCGTCGCCGACATCTCCGCCTTCATCACAGCTCACTAGGGCTCGAACATTTCCACGCAAAGGAGAATCCCATGTCTGATTCCATCGTCATCACCGGCGCAGCGCGCACCCCGATGGGCGCGTTCCAGGGCGACTTCGCCGCGCTCTCCGCGCACGACCTCGGCGGCGCCGCGATCAAGGCGGCCGTCGAACGGGCCGCAATTTCCGGCGACGCCGTCGGCGAAGTGCTGTTCGGCAACTGCCTGATGGCCGGCCAGGGCCAGGCACCGGCGCGCCAGGCGCTGTTCAAGGCCGGCCTGCCCAAGAGCACGGGCGCCGTCACGCTGTCGAAGATGTGCGGCTCCGGCATGAAGGCCGCGATGTTCGCGCACGACATGCTGCTCGCCGGCACGCACGAGATCATGGTCGCGGGGGGCATGGAGAGCATGACCAACGCGCCGTACCTCCTGCTCAAGGGCCGCGGCGGCTACCGCATGGGCCACGACAAGGTCTACGACCACATGATGCTCGACGGCCTCGAGGACGCCTACGAGGCGGGCCGCTCCATGGGCACGTTCGGCGAGGACTGCGCCGCCAAGTACAAGTTCACGCGCGAAGCGCAGGACGCGTTCGCGGTGGCGTCGGTCACGCGCGCGAAGAAGGCGACCGAGTCGGGCGCCTTCGCCACCGAGATCACCCCGGTGCTGGTGAAGGACCGCGCGGGCGAGCGCATCGTCGCCATCGACGAAGGCCCGGGCAAGGTCAAGCTCGACAAGATCGCGCAACTGAAGCCCGCGTTCAAGAAGGACGGCACGATCACCGCCGCGTCGTCGTCGTCGATCAACGACGGCGCCGCGGCGCTGGTGCTGATGAAGGAATCGACCGCGTCGCGCCTGGGCAGCAAGGCGATCGCGCGCATCGTCGGCCACACCACGCACGCGCAGGAGCCGAGCTGGTTCACCACCGCGCCGGTCGGCGCCACGCAGAAGCTGCTCGCGAAGATCGGCTGGAAGGCGAGCGACGTGCAGCTGTGGGAAGTGAACGAGGCGTTCGCCGTCGTGCCGATGGCGCTGATGGAAGAGCTGAAGGTGTCGCACGACATCGTCAACGTGAACGGCGGCGCGTGCGCACTCGGCCACCCGATCGGTGCGTCGGGCGCGCGCATCGTCGTCACGCTGATCCACGCGATGAAGGCGCGCGGCGCCAGGCGCGGCGTCGCGACGCTGTGCATCGGTGGCGGCGAGGCCACCGCGATGGCGATCGAGCTGCTCTAGGCCGAAGCCGGCGCGCGAGGGAGGGTGACCGTGAATTCGGTCCCCATCGCCTCGTTCGAGCGCACGGTGACGCGCCCGCCGTGCGCTTTGGCGATCTCGCTCACGATGTACAGGCCCAGGCCGACGCTGCGCCCGCCCTTGTCCGCGCGTTCGCCGCGCTCCATCGGCAGGAAGATGCTGGCGGCGTGTTCGTCGGGAATCGGTGGGCCGAAGTTGTGCACGGCGATCTCGCACGCCGCCGCGCCGGTGCGCGACGTGACCGTCACGGGCTGCCCGGGGCTGCCGTACGCCATCGCATTGCCCACGAGGTTGCCGACCACCTGCGCGAGCCGGTCCGCGTCGGCGAAGCATCCGGTTTCGCCGCCCGCCCGTTCATGGCGCAGCATCCGCTGCGGAAATGCGTGGCGCAGTTCGTCGACAGTGTCGTGGATGAAGGCGTGCAGCTGGAGCGGTTCGGGCTGCACCGCGATGCCGCCGCCCAGGCGTGCCTGCGTGAAATCGAGCAGCTCGGCGATGAGGCGGCTCGCGCGTTCCGCCGCGCGTTCGATGCGCGCCAGCACGGGCTTTTGCTGCTGCGTCGACCCGGTTCGTTCGAGCAGCATCAGGCTCATGTGGATCACCGACAGCGGGTTGCGCAGGTCGTGGCTGACGATGCCGACCATCTGTTCGGCGAAGTGCGCGCGGTCCTTCGATTCGCCCTGCAGGCGCCCCATTTCGGCCAGCGCGCCTTCGAGCTTGCGTTGCGACAGCACCAGCTCGTGTTCGTACTTGTCGCGGTCGCGCGCGACGTAGACCGCGAATTCCTGCAAGCGCCGGCCGTCGCGGTCGCGCATGAATGCATTGACCATCACGGGCAGCGGCTGGCCGTCGCGCTGCACGAGTTCGACTTTCACTTCCGAGACCGAGCCCTGCATCAGCAGCAGCGGCGACAAGTGGGTCTGGTGGAAGATCCGCCCGCCCATCGTGAGCAGGTCCTGGAAGCGCTTGCCCGCGAGCTCATGCGGCGCGTAACCGGTCCAGCGGCAGAAGGTGCGGTTGGCCCAGAGGATGAAGCCGTCTTCGTCGGCTTGCAGCAGGCCGCAGGGCGCATCCTCGATCGCGGAGCGCGCGTCGGGCGCCGGGCCGGGTCCCGCGTCCATCGCGGGCGGCACCGTCAGAATCCACGCGCCGCGAGGAACGAGTCGATCGCGTCGCTGCTTTGGCCGGGGGCGCTCATGTGCGGACAGTGGCCCTGGTTCTTGATGACCGTGAGCGTCGCATCGGGCAGCGTGCGCTTCATGTATTCGCCGACGGCCATGGGCGCGATGATGTCGTCGCTGCATTGCAGGACCAGCGTCGGCGTGCGCAGCTTCGGCAGGTCCGCGCGATGGTCGGACAGGAACGTGACGCGCGCGAAGTGCCTGGCGATGCCGGGGTCGGTGCGGCAGAAGCTGTTCGTGAGTTCCTGCGCGAGCGCCGGCTGGTCGGGCGCGCCCATGATCGCGGGCGCCATGGTGCTGGACCAGCCCAGGTAGTTGCTCTCGAGCGTTCCCAGCAGGCCCTCGATGTCCTTGCGCTCGAACCCGCCGAAGTAATCGCCGTCGTTGATGTACGAGGGCGACGGCCCCACCATCACCTGCGCCGCGAACGCCGACGGCTCCTCGATGCCGGCCAGCAGGCCGATCATCGCGCTGACCGAATGGCCCACGAAAATCCCGGGCCCCTCGCCGAATTCGCGCGCGATCTCCAGCACGTCGGATGCATAGCCCTGCAGCGTGCCGTACTTGCCGAAGTCGTACGCCTTCAGGTCCGACTTGCCGCTGCCGACCAGGTCGAACAGGACGGTGCGATAGCGCTTCGAATATTCCGGCGCCATGAAGCGCCACATGTTCTGGTCGCAGCCGAAGCCGTGGCAGAAGTACATGGTGGCCGGGCCGCTCCCCGCCACATGGACGTTGTTGCGCAGCCGGATGTCCCCGGAACTTGTTGTCATGATGAAATGCCGATGACTGCCGCATGCACGGCAAGCCCGACATTTTGCGGGAAACGCCGCGCCACGGGGGTGAAAGCCTGTAAGGGCAGAATGCCTTCATGCTGCTCAATGACGAACAAGTGATGGTCCGCGATGCCGTGCGCGCGTTCGCGAAGGATGAGCTGTGGCCGAACGCGCCGCGCTGGGATCGCGAGCACACGTTCCCGCGCGCAGCGCACCAGGGCCTCGCCGCGCTGGGCGCGTACGGCATCTGCGTGCCGGAGGAATATGGTGGCGCGGGCCTCGATTACCTCGCGCTGGCCCTCGTCCTCGAAGAGATCGCCGCCGGCGATGGCGGCACGTCCACCGCGATCAGCGTGACGAATTGCCCGGTGAACGCGATCCTCATGCGCTACGGCAACGACGCGCAGAAGAAGAAATGGCTCACGCGCCTCGCGAAGGGCGAACTTCTCGGCGTGTTCTGCCTCACCGAGCCGCACGTGGGCAGCGACGCGTCCGGCCTGAAGACGACCGCGGTGCGCGAAGGCGATTCGTACGTGATCGACGGCGTGAAGCAGTTCATCACGAGCGGCAGGAACGGGCACCTCGCGGTCGTGATCGCCGTCACCGACAAGGGCGCGGGCAAGAAGGGCATGAGCGCCTTCCTCGTGCCGACGGACACGCCCGGATATATCGTGTCGCGACTGGAAGAGAAGATCGGCCAGCACTCGACCGACACGGCGCAGATCACGTTCGAGCACTGCCGCATTCCCGCGGAGAACCTCATCGGCGAGGAAGGCGAGGGCTACCGCATCGCGCTGTCGGCGCTGGAGGGCGGCCGCATCGGCATCGCGGCGCAGTCGGTGGGCATGGCGCGCAGCGCGCTCGATGTGGCCATCGGCTACGCCAAGGAGCGCCAGAGCTTCGGCACCGCGATCTTCAACCACCAAGCCGTGGGCTTTCGCCTCGCCGAATGCGCGACGAAGCTCGAAGCCGCGCGCCAGCTCATCTGGCATGCGGCCGTGCTGCGCGACGCGGGCCAGCCCTGCCTGAAGGAAGCGGCGATGGCCAAGCTGTTCGCCAGCGAGATGGCCGAAGCCGTGTGCAGCGCCGCGATCCAGACGCTGGGCGGCTACGGCTACGTGAACGACTTCCCGGTGGAGCGGATCTGGCGCGACGTGCGCGTGTGCCAGATCTACGAAGGCACATCCGATGTCCAGAAGATCATCATCACGCGCGCGCTCTAGCCCGGCCGTTCGCCGGCCGTGAGCGCGATCGGCGCGTGCGCATCGGCATGAACCGGCCCGACCCGCCCGACGCGCCGGCGCTGATGCGCTCGCGCTACGAAGCCTGCGCGTCGCTCGATCGCAACTGGCTGCTCGCAACCTGGCATCCGTCGACGGCGACCTGCGCTGACGCCTCACTCGGCGTACGGTTTCTCGGGCACCGGCGCGTGGAAGCTCGCGTTGAGCATGTTCCACGCGCGGATCGCGCCGATCGCGAACGTGAGCTCGGCGATCTCGCCCTCCTTGAAGTGCTCGCGCAGCTCGCGGAATTCCGCGTCGCTCGGCGTGCGGTGCGGCACCGCGTTCACGCTTTCGGCCCACGCAAGCGCGGCGCATTCGCGCGCGCTGAAGAAGCGCCGCGCTTCGCGCCAGCCCGCCACGGTGTTGATGGCGCGCTGGTCCACGCCCATTTGCGCGAGCGCGTGCGAGTGCATGTCCAGGCAGAACGCGCAGCCGTTGACCTGCGACACGCGCAGGTTCACCAGTTCGCGCAGGCGCGGCTCGAGGCTGGGCGCGGCGGCGCGCGAGAAGGTGACGAGCGCCTGCGCGGACTTCGGCGCGGCGGCGTAATAGTTGAGGCGGGGTTCCTGCGACATGATCGACTCCTTGGTTGATGCCTGTTAGACGCGCGAGGCCCGCGCGTTGTGACGGCCCGGCGCCTCAGGCGATGCGCGCGAGCTTGTCCGGGTTGCGTACGGCGTAGATCGCGACGATGCGCTCGCCGTCCGTGACGAAGGCTTGCGCCGACTCGAGCTGCCCGTCGATGTAGCGAAGGACACCCGGTTCGCCGTTGATGGTCGCCAGCCGGTACTGCACGCGCTCGCGCAGGCGCAGGAACTGCGCCCAGTAGAGGTTGGTGACGCGTTCGCCCCCGTGGAAGCCACCGGACACCGACGGCACCTTGCCGCCGCCATCGCCGATCACTTCGACTTCGTCGGCGAGCAGCGCGCGGATGGCTGCGCGATCGCCCGTGCTCGCGGCGCGCATGAAGCGCTCCAGCAGCAACTGGTGCTGCTCGCGCGGCACTTCGAAGCGCGGACGCTCCAGCTTGAGCCGCTCGCTCGCGCGATGAAACAGTTGCCGCACTGCAGGCTCGTTCTTGCCGAGCATGCGCGCGATCTCGGAGTAGTCGTAATCGAACGCCTGGCGCAGCAGGAATGCCGCGCGCTCTTCGGGGCCCAGCCGTTCGAGCAGGTGCATGAAGGCCAGCGACACCTCGCCGGCACGCTCGACGATGCTCTCCGGCGAATCGTCGTGCCATTCGACGATGGGCTCGGCCAGCCATTCGCCCGTGTAGGCCTCGCGTTCGGTGCGCGCGGCGCGCAGGCGGTCGATCGCAAGGCGGGTCACCACGGTGACGAGCCAGGCTTCGGCGGATTGCAGCGCGGCCCGGTCCGCTTCGCGCCAGCGCAGCCACGCGTCCTGCAGCACGTCTTCGGCATCGGCGCGGATGCCCAGCATGCGGTAGGCGATCCCGAACAGGCGCGGGCGCAGTTCGTCGAATGGATCGGCCAGGGAAGTCGCGCTCATGACCGTCAGACGGGCGAGTCCCCGGGATTGTGACAGCGCCCCGCGGCCCCTTTTGCATCAGGCCTTTCACCCCTTGTCCCGGCGCAAGCCCGTGCCTAGACTAGCCGCCTACTCATCAAAGGAGCGTGGGCATGTCGAACCTGAGCAACTGGTATTTCCGGATCGCGATGTTGTGGATCCTGGCCGGCGTCATCCTCGGCAACATCATGGGCGCGAGCGGCGACCACTCGATGTTCCCGCTGCACGCGCACATCAACCTGCTCGGGTGGGTGACGATGAGCATCTTCGCGTTCTTCTACCGCCTGTACCCGGCCGCGGCGGCGACGACGCTGGCGAAGGTGCAGTTCTGGATCTTCGTGCCCGTGCATTTCGTGCAGATGCTGCTGCTGTACATCGTGCTGCGCGGCAACGCGGGCGTCGAGCCGGCGCTGGGCGCCGCATCGGTCGTCGTCGGCATCGCGTTCCTGCTGTTCGTCATCAATGCGTGGAAGTTCACCGCGTCGCCGGCGACCGTGACGCAGCCCGTCGGCACCGCCGCCGCGGGCTGACGCGCGTTCGCGCATCGCGGCGCTTGCTACGATGCGCGGGTGAAATTCGACGCAATTCTCTTCGACTGCGACGGCGTCCTCGTCGACAGCGAGCGCATCACCAACGGCGTGCTGCGCGACATGCTCGAGGAAATCGGCTGGAAGCTGTCGCGCGAGGAGTGCATGCGCATCTTCGTCGGCAAGGCCGTCAAGGACGAAGCCGGCCTGATCGAGGCGCATACGGGGCAACCGCTCACCGAGGAGTGGATGGTGCGTTTTCGCGAACGGCGCAACGTGCGCCTGGCCGAAGAGGTTGCGCCTATCCATGGCGCTGTCGATGCCGTTCGTGAACTGCATGCGCAGCTGGCCGGGCGCATCGCGTGCGCGTCCGGCGCCGACCGGCCGAAGGTTGAGATGCAGTTGATGAAATGCGGCATGTTCGAATTCTTCGAAGGCCGTATCTTCAGCGGCCACGAGCTGCCGCGCTCCAAACCCGCGCCGGATGTGTACCTCGCGGCCGCTGCATCGCTTTCAGTGCCGCCTTCGCGTTGCCTGGTGATCGAAGACACGATCACCGGCGTGACGGCCGGCATCGAGGCGGGTGCGACCGTGTGGGGCTACAGCCCGCCCGAAGCGGGGCACGACACCGCCGATGCGCTGCGCCGCGCCGGCGCGTCTTTCGTCTTCACGCGGATGCACGACCTGGCGCGCTTCTTCCGCCAGTGAGCCCCAGTTGACCCGCCGCGCAGCGGCCGGCGTCGAACGCAGGGCAACAAACGGCTCGCGCGCAGCGCGTCGTCGTTTGTCACTGCTCTGCGAACGCCCGCTCGATCACGAAGTCGCCCGGCCGGCTCGTCTGCCTTCGTTGAAGCCGCTCGTCTCGAGCATGTGCTTGATGTCCTTGAGCATCGCCGGGCTGCCGCAGATCATCACGCGGTCTTCGGCGGGGTCGAACTGCGGCAACGCGAGGTCCTCGAACAGCTTGCCGGTCTCGATCAGTTCGGTGACGCGACCCATGTTGCGGTATTGCTCGCGCGTGACGGTCGGGTAGTACACGAGCTGGCCGCGCACCATGTCGCCGAGGAACTCGTGCTGCGGCAGGTGCTCCACGAGCAGGTCGTGGTATGCGAGTTCGTCCTTCTGCCGCACGCCGTGCACGAGCACGATCTGCTCGAACTTGTTGTACGTGTCGGGGTCGCGCACGATGCTCATGAAAGGCGCGAGCCCCGTCCCGGTCGACAGCAGGAACAGGCGCTTGCCCGGCAGCAGGTAGTCGATCAGCAGCGTGCCCGTGGGCTTGCGCCCGACGATGATCGAATCGCCGGGCCGCACGTGCTGCAGCCGCGACGTGAGCGGGCCGTCGGGCACCTTGATCGACAGGAACTCCAGGTGATCCTCGTAGTTCGCGCTGACGATCGAGTACGCGCGCAGCAGCGGCTTGCCGTTCACTTTCAGCCCGATCATGGTGAAGTGCCCGTTCGAAAAACGCAGGCTCGCATCGCGCGTGGTCTTGAACGTGAACAGGCGATCGGTCCAGTGATGGACCTCGAGGACTTTCTCTTCGTTGAATGCGCTCATGGTGGGGATGAAAGCGAGCCCATCATTATCCGCGCGCCTTCATGCGCGCCGGTCAGATGCTTATGCCGTGCGCAAGCGAGGAAGCCGCGCCGGACGACGCGCCTGCGTCCTACGGCGCAGTCGCGCGCGGTCCGGTAGCGTCGGGTCATCCCGGAACTTCATCATGGCCATCGATTCCTTTGCCATCCGCGACATGCATCATGCCGCGCCGTCGACGCCGATCATCGTGCGCGGCGTTGCCGGCATCGTGTTCGGCGCGATCGCGCTGTTCGTGCCGGGCATCGCGCTCGCGTCGCTGGTGATGATCTTCGCGGCCTACCTGCTGCTCGACGGCATCTTCGCGCTGATGGCTTCGGCGCGCGCGGCGCGCGTTCACAGCCCGTGGGGTTGGCTCGCGCTCGAAGGCGTCGTCACGGTCCTCGCCGGCGGGTTCGCGCTGCTGATGCCGGGCGCGACCGTCGTCGCGCTGATGGTGCTGCTCGCGGTGTGGGCCTGCCTGTCGGGCGTGCTGCTCGTCATCGCCGCGCTGACCGCGCGCCCGCACACGCGCGGCCGCTGGTGGCTGGCGCTCGCGGGCGTCGTGTCACTCGTGTGGGGCGGGCTGCTGTTCGGCTGGCCGGGCGCGGGCGCAATCGCACTCGTGCTCTGGCTCGGCGCTTATGCGCTGGTGTTCGGCGTCGTGCTGCTCGTGACGGGTGCACGCATGCGCAGCGCGCAGCGTTCCACGCGCGAGTTCCTGCCCTAATGCGCGGTCGTCGCCGCGAGCTGCTTGCGGCGTGAATCGCCCTGGCGCTCGAGCATCCAGCCGGGGTATTCGGCCGGCAGCAGGCTCGCCTCGCCCAGCTGCGCCAGTTCTTCGCGCGTGAGCTGCAGCGCGGTCGCGGCGATGTTGTCGGCCAGTTGCTCGGGCTTTTTCGCACCGACGATCACGCTGGTCACCACGGGTTGGTGCAGCAGCCACGCGAGCGCCACCTGCGCGACCGACACGCCGTGCGCATTCGCGATCGGGCGCATCGCATCGACGACAGCCCACGCGCGCTCCTTGTCCACCGGCGGGAAATCGAACGCCGTGCGGCGGCTGCCCGCTTCGCCCTGCTGCTCGCGCCCGTACTTGCCGGAGAGCAGGCCGCCCGCGAGCGGGCTCCACACCATCAGGCCGAGGCCTTCGCTTTGCAGCATCGGCACGAGCTCGCGTTCGAGGTCGCGGCCCGCGATCGTGTAGTAGGCCTGCAGCGATTCGAAGCGCGTGAGCCCGTGGCGTTCGGCGATCCCGAGCGCCTTGACGATCTGCCACGCCGGCCAGTTCGACACGCCGACATAGCGCACGAGCCCTTGACGCACGAGATCGTCCGGCGCACGCACGGTCTCGTCGACGGGCGTCGCCGGATCGAAGGCGTGGATCTGGTACAGGTCGATGTGGTCGAGCTGCAGGCGCTTCAGGCTCGCCTTCACCCCATCCATGATGTGGCCGCGTGACGCGCCGCGCGCATTCGGGCCCTTGCCGGTTTCGCCGAACACCTTCGTGGCGACGATCACGTCCTCGCGCGCGACCTTCAGGTTCTTCAGCGCCTGGCCGGTGATCTGCTCGGACATGCCGCCTGCGTAGACATCGGCGGTGTCGATGAAGTTGATGCCCGCGTCGAGCGCGTGGCCCACGAGGCGCTCCGCGTCGGCCTGCTGCAGCTGGCCGATCTTGGCCCACATCGTGTCGCCGCTGCCGCCGAAGGTCATGGTGCCCAGGCAGAGCTCGGAAACGAACAGGCCCGTGCGGCCGAGCGGAAGGTAGCGCATCGTGTTTTCTCCTTGCGTCGCGCGCACGATACGCCATTCGTGCGCGTGCTGTCGGACCGTTCCGACATGCGCGTCATCCACGAGCGGGACCTGATGCCCGAAAGAGCTAGCGGGCCTCACGCGCTGAGGCACGCATCCCATACTCCCGAGCCACATCGAAGGCGTGTTTGCAACGACGGGGCCGATCGTTGCGCCTACCGAGCCAAGGGAGTGCATCCATGAGCATGAGAATGAAGCGGCGTGATTTCAACAAGGCGTCGGCAGTAGCCGCCGCGGTGGTCCTCACGGGCTGCGGCGGTGGCGGAGGCGGCGGCGCGACGACCGGCGACCCATCCGGCGGCACGCCCCCACCCGCGCCCGCGCCGGCACCGGCGCCCACGCCCGCTCCGGCTCCGACGCCGGCGCCGGCTCCGACACCCGCGCCCGCCCCCACACCGGCGCCCGCACCCACGCCTGCTCCGGCGCCGACACCCGCTCCCGCGCCGACGCCTGCGCCGGCGCCCACTCCCGCACCCGCGCCGACACCGGCGCCGAGTCCCGCGCCCACTCCCGCGCCGACGCCCGCCCCCACGCCTGCCCCGACCCCCGCGCCGACGCCTGCTCCCGGCCCCGGCCCGACCAACGGCCTCGGTGTCGGCGTGAACCTGGTCGGCATGGAAGCAGCCGAACAGAACCTGCGCTTCGGCCTCGGCACGCAGCCCAACATCAACTGGGAAGCGCCGCGCAAGTCCGACATCGCGTGGCTCGCGTCGCAGGGCTACAACAAGAACCGCCTGCCCATCAAATGGGAGATGCTGCAGCCGGTGCTGTTCGACACCAACGTGAATGCGTCCGCGCGAGCCATCGTGGGCACGCCCGGCGCATTCAACCCGACGTACCAGGCGCACATCCAGGCGGTGCTCGACGCGCACGCCGCGGCCGGCACGAAGTGCTGGATCGACCTGCACAACTACTGCCGCTACAAGGACTTCCGCTACCAAGCCGACGGCTCGGTGATCGGCCTGACGAAGCCGAACGACCCGACGATCTATCCGTACACGACCGATGCGAACCAGGTCTACGTGCGCATCTTCGCGACGGCGCCCGGCGCGACGCTGACCGTCGCGCACTTCACCGACCTGTGGCAGCGCATCGCGCAGACTTGGAAGAACCACCCGGGCTTCGGCGGCTACGGCCTGATGAACGAGCCGTACAACCTGCCCGCGCCGGGCAGCACCACCGAGACGTTCGACGGCAGCCAGGACCTGCACATCTGGCCGACGTATGCGCAAGCCGCGATCAACGCGATCCGCGCCATCGACCCGACGAACCCGATCTACCTGGACAGCAACAGCTGGAGCGCGGCGTTCGGCATCACCACCGACAACCCCGACTGGCCGCTCACGGGCACCAACGTCATCTACTCGGTGCACATGTACCTCGACGCGTCGTCGAACGGGCAGCGCTTCGACTGGGACGAGGAAGCCGCGCGCAACTTCAGCGTCGGCGTCGGCGGCCCGATCACGGCCGACACCGGCTGGCAACGGCTGCAGGTCGCGACGAACTGGGCGGCGTCCAAGGGCGGCCTGAAGCTCGCACTCACCGAAACCGGCATGCCGATCGACGATCCGCGCTGGCAGGAAGAATTCCAGCGCCTGACGGACTTCGCGCATGCGCAGAACGTGGAGCTGTACCCGTGGAACGGCGGCGCGCACTGGCCGATCCACAACTACGGGATCAACTTCGCGCCGGGCTGGCACCAGAACAGGACGCTGGAGCCCGCGATGTCCAGCGTGGTGAAGAAGAGCTGGAACATCGCCGCCGCGACGATCTTCGACGACGGCCCGGGCTATGCGCTGTCGGGCACGCCGATCACGATCACGGTGTACGCGCGCGGCTACCTCGCGTCGCCGGTGACGGTGAACATCAGCTCGAACAACGGCGGCACGCTGTCGTCGTCGTCGATCACGCTGCCGGCCGGTGCCAATTCGCAAGCCACGTACACGTTCACGCCGGCGTCGGATCGCGTGACGACGCTGACGTACTCCGTGAGCGGCGGCCTCAACTCGCCGCCGCAGCGCAAGGTCTACTCGCTGGTCGACCCCGTGTCGTACTCCGCGACGAGCCTCGCCGACGCCGCTCGCGCGCTGATCGCGAAATACAGCGCGTGCAAGTGGGAGGCGGTCGACGGCTACACCGACTACCAGGGCGGCGCGCCGGCGCAGGCGGGCCAGCAAGTGCGCGCGATCTCCGATTCGGGTTACGGCTCGTCGGTCGGCAATGCGATGGAGATGATCAACTGGATGAACACGGACGTCGCGTCGACGGCGAACATGCCGCCGTCGGTGATGCGTGTGGTCAACGGCCACAAGGCCACGGACCATGCGGGCTGGTCGACGTCGGGCTTCTGGTGCCGCAAGTTCGCGCCGCAAGCGCCGATCCAGACGAACCCGCGCAACGTGGTGCCGTACACCGCGGGCGACGCGCACTTCACGATCGCCGCCGTCAGCGTGCCCCCGGGCAGCAACGGTGTCGTGTTCCAGGCGTCCAACGTGAGTGCGGCGCACGCGTCGCAACTGCTGATCGCCAACGGTGCGCCGCAAGCCATGGTGTCCGATGCGAACGGCGGCACGGTGACACTCACCGGTCCCGCGCAAAGCGCGAATGCGCCGATGGTGATGACGCTCACGAGCGTGCCGGGCGCGCAGCGCCTGCGCGTCAACTCGAACGTCGTTGCCAGTGGTGCTTCGACGCTGGGCGCGAGCGTGTTCGACCAGATGATGATCGGCTGGGGCTTCCAGA
>DATBPW010000153.1:0-4625 GCA_036561125.1 Ramlibacter sp.
GCCGATCATGGCCGAGATCGCCAGCCTGCTGATCGAGAGCGGCGATGCGGACAAGCTGATCGAGGCGCAACGCGTCGAGACCGCGCGCCGGCACGAGATCGCGCGCGCCATCCTGGATGGGCATTCATTCCAGGCGCATCCGTGCGGCTTTCACCTCTGGCTGACCCTGCCGGCCCAGTGGCGCGCCGTCGATTTCGCATCGGCCGCGCGCGTGCTGGGCGTCAAGGTGATTTCCGCCGACAACTTCTTCGTCGGCCGGGGTCATTCGCCGCACGCCGTGCGTGTCGCAGTCACGTCGACCGCGACACACGAATCGCTGCACCGCGGCCTGCAGATCCTGCGCGACCTGCTCAGCTCCGGCAATCACCTCCTGGGCACCGAGATCTGACGGCGCACGCCCCGCGCATCACCCCGTCGTGATGTGCGCCGCCTTGATCACGCGCGCCCAGCGCGGGATCTCGCGCGCGATCAACTCGCCGAACGCCTGCGGCGTCGTCGGCGTCGGCTCGGCACCTTCGGATGCGAGCCGCTCGCGCACTGCATTCGACGCGAGCGAAGCGTTCACGAGGCGATTCAGCTGGGCGACGATGTCCGCCGGCGTTCCGGCAGGCGCGACGAGGCCGTACCACTGGTCCGCCTCGAAATCCTTCGTGCCCGGCACGCCGCTTTCGGCCACCGTGGGCACGTCAGGCAACACCGCGAGCCGTTTGGGGCTCGACACGGCGAGCGCTCGCAACTTGCCGGCGCGGATGTGCGGCAACAGCGCGGGCACGCCGGTGAACGTCGCTTGCACCTGGCCCGACAGCACGTCCATCACCGCCGGCGCCGTGCCGCGGTAAGGGATGTGCAGCAGCGACGCCTGCGTGGCCATCTTGAGGTACTCCATCGCCATGTGCGCCGCGCTGCCGTTGCCGCCGGACGCATACGACAGCTGGCCCGGATGCGTTTTCGCATAGGCGATCAGCTCACCCAGCGACGAAGCGGGCACTGCAGGATTCACCACGAGCACGTTCGGCACGCGCGCGACCCACGCGACCGGCGTGAAGCTGCGCAGCGGGTCGTATGCGAGCTTCGGGTACAGCGACGGATTTACGGCGAGCGTGCCGATGTGTCCCATCAGCAGCGTGTAGCCGTCGGGCGCAGCGCGCGCCGCACGTTCCGCGCCGATCGAGCCGCCGGCCCCGGGAACGTTCTCGATCACGACGGCCTGCTGCAGGGACCGCGCGATTTCTTCGCCGATGGCGCGACCCAGCAAGTCCGTCGAACCGCCCGGCGGGAACGGCACGATCATGTGCAGCGGCCGATTCGGCCACGACTGCGCGAATGCAAGAGGGCTTGCTGCGGCAAGGAATGCGGCAGGGATGGCGCGCACCAATGCGCGCCGGTCGAAGGATGGAGTCATGGCGGGATTGTCGGCGCTCAGAGCGTGCTCACCAGGTGCCCGCCGTCGACGGCGATCACCTCGCCCGTCATGTACGAGGACGCGTCGGATGCGAGCAGCAGCAGCGGCCCGTCGAGTTCCTGCAAGCGGCCCGTGCGCTTCTGCGGGACGCGCGCGACGATCGACCGGCCGAATTCGGACTGCAGGAAATCGCGGTTGATGTCCGTCTCGAAGTAGCCCGGCGCGAGCGCGTTCACGCGGATGCCGTGATCCGCCCACTCCAGCGCGAGCGCCTTCGTCAATTGCACCACGGCGGCTTTCGTCGCTGCATACGCGACGACTTTCGCGCGCACGCGCAAGCCGAGGATCGACGCGATGTTGACGATGCTGCCGCCGCGCCCGGCGCGCACCATCTCGCGCGCGGTGGCCTGCGCGACGCGAAACACGCCCGACAGGTTCACGTCGATGACCGAAGTCCAGTCTTCCTCCGACAGCTCCATGCTGTCGCCGCGCGACACGGTGCCCGCGTTGTTGACCAGGATGTGCGGCGTGCCGAGTTCCGCGCCGACTTGCTTCAGGCATTCCTGCACGCTCGCCGGATCGGTCACGTCGAGCGCGAACGCGCGAGCACCACCGGGAGCCACGGCGCTGCGCGACATTTCCGCCGCGACTTCGCGTCCGAGCTCGATGCGGCGGCCGGCGATGGCCACCTTGGCGCCGCGCTGCGCCAGCAGCTGCGCAAAGTGCAGGCCGAGGCCGCTGAAGCCACCGGTCACGAGCGCAGTGCGCCCGGAGATGTCGAAGAGGTCCGCCATGGTCGCCTGCGTGTCCATCAAATCACCAGCTCGATCAGGAACGGCCCGTCACGCCGGAAGCTGGCCGCCATCAGGTCGGCGCACTGTTCCATCGTCTGCGCGCGCGCCGCTTCCACGCCCATGCCGTTGGCGAGCTTCACCCAATCGAGTTCGGGGTTGCCGAGATCCAGCATGCGCATCGCCGTTTCGCCGGGCGCGGCACCCACGGCCCGGAATTCGCCGATGAGGATGCTGTACTTGCGGTTCGACAGCAGCACGGTCGTGCACGGCAGTTTCTCGCGGGCTTGCGTCCACAGCGCCTGCAACGTGTACATCGCGGAGCCGTCGGCCTGCAGGCCCAGCACGCGTCGCGTCCCGCGCGCGGCGATCGCCGCGCCCGTCGCTACCGGCAAGCCGTCGCCGATCGCACCGCCCGTGATGTGCAGCCAGTCGTTCGGCGCCGCTGCATATGTGTGGCGATAGAAGCCGCGGCCGAACGACACACTCTCGTCGACGACGATCGCATCCTGCGGCAGCAACGCCGCGACCGTTTGCGCGAGGCGCTCGGGCGTCGGCGCGCCTGTCGCCGCCGCGGGCACATCGCCCGGCGAAGGGATCTGCGCCGTGGGTGCACCGAGCGCATCGGCCAGCGCACGCAGCGCCTGCACGCCATCCTGCTCGGGACGCGACAGCACGTGCAGTTGTGCGTCCGGCGAGTACTGCGTCGACGGCTTGCCCGGATAAGCGAAGAACCCCACGGGCGGCTTCGCGTTCACGAGCACGATGTGCTCGTACGGCGCGAGCGCTTCGATCGCGAGGTCGACGCTGTAGGGAACGCGCTCGAGCTGCAGCCGGCCGCGTCCGCGTGCCACCTTCGCGTTGATGTAGTCGGCCATCAGCCTCGCGCCGGTCGCCTGCGCGATGTTCCACGCCAGTTGCTGGCCTTCGGCGCCGACCGCTTCGCCGGCCAGGAGCAGCAGCACGTTGCGCCGATCGCGCACCACGCGCGCGACGCTGTCGATCGCAGCGGAGTCCACCGGCGGGATCGCCGGCGGCGCGAGTTCATCCGCCACGGCCCCGCCCTCGTTCCACGACACGTCCGACGGCAGCACGAGCGTCGCCACCTGGCCCGGATGCGTGCGCGCCGCCTGCACACATGCGGCGGCATCGCGGCCGACGTCCTGCGCGCGAGCGCTCGTGCGAACCCATGCGGACACCGTGCGCGCGAGGCCTTCCGTGTCGGCAGCCAGCGGCGGGTCGTAGGGGCGGTGATATGTCGCGTGGTCGCCGACGATGTTGACGACGCCGCTGCGCGCACGCCGCGCGTTGTGCAGGTTCGCGATGCCGTTGGCCAGGCCCGGCCCGCAATGCAACAGCGTGCACGCCGGGCGCCCGGCGATGCGCCAGTAACCGTCGGCCATGCCGGTCACCACGTTCTCCTGCAAGCCCAGCACGCAATGCATGCCGGGGATGCGGTCGAGCGCGGCCACGAAATGCATCTCGCTCGTTCCGGGATTCGCGAAGCACGTGTCGACGCCGGCCGCCAGCAGCGTGCGCACGAGGCTGTCGGCTCCGTTCAAGCTCGTCTCCTGGGTTGTGTCAGCGCGGGGCCACTATACACACCGCGCCAAAAGGAAGAGCCCGCGGCGCGCGAGGCGCCGCAGGCTCTTCAGGCCGGGAAGGCCGGGGCCGCGTCAGACGATGTGGAACAGCCAGAGCAGGATGACCACGCCGAGCGGAACGCCGAGCAACCAGAGGATGATAGGCATGACTTCTCTCCCTTGTTGATGCCATTTGGGAGCGCGACTGTCGCGCACCACACGTGCAGCATCGCGGTTCGCAGGGCTCGCGCGTGCAGGCAGAAAGCGCTACCGCGCGTCGGCTGCCGTCCGCTCGGTGGTGTCGGCGCGGGGCGCCTGCCGCAGGGCTACTCGTACTCCGCTTCGTACTCGCTTTCGTGGAAAGCGGTGACGGCCTGGTCGAACGCCACGGCGCGGGCCGCGGCCTGGCGCCCGGCGACAAACCGCCCGACGACGGCGATGAGCAATCCCAGCGGAAAGAACTCGATGGTCCAGCCGATCACCAGCTGGGCCAGGCCCGGCTGGCCGACGTCGGCCACGCCCAGGATGCTTTCGGGCACCCCGAACAACCAGAGGCGCACGGCCGGCGCGGACGCCAGCCCCATCACGCCGAGCAGCCCCGCGATGACGGGCGCGACCACCGCGCCGAGCCCGAGGGCGAGCAGCAGTCCGTAAACCAGTGTTCTCATTTTCCCGCTAGCTCCGAGGCCGGCAATGATGGACCCGGCGCGGCGCGGCGGCAAGTCGCCCGAACGTGATATCGCGCTTCGCGCCGCAATGCTTTCAGTAGACGATGTTGTAACGGCTGCCGTGATACGCGAGGACCACGCCCGAAGGCTGGATCGCCTGCAGGATCACGCCCGAACCGAG
>DATBPW010000154.1:0-11758 GCA_036561125.1 Ramlibacter sp.
TGCCACGCGCTCGGCGGAATGGGTCGTCGTCGCCGAGCTGGTCGTATCGCTCGTGCTGGCGCACCTGCTGCTGCATCGAACGCTCGCACCCCGGGCGTGGGCCATCGTGCGCGCCGGTGCGGACCGCTGGCGCACCATCGACTGGCGCGCCGCGGGCGTGCTGCTGCTCGTCGCGCTGCTCGGCTTCGCGTTGACTTACGCGGATCGCTGGGGCGCAGCCACTGCACTCGACGCGCGCCAATTCGCGAACTACGCATTCGCCGGGACGATCGTCGCGATCGGCCTGTCGACACAAAGCCTCGTCAACGCGTCCGTGTACCCGATGCTCGCGCGCCTGTATGCCCGCTCGGGACAGGCGGCTTGCTTCGAGCTTTGCGCCCGCCTCTCGATCGGCGGGCTGCTCGGGAGCCTGCTGCTCGCCGTGCCGGCGTATTTCGCCCTCGAATACGCGATCGGGCGCTGGTACCCGGCCTACGGCATCGCGCCGATGCTGGTGGCGCCCTTCCTGGTCGTGGCAGCATTCCGGGTGTCGGAGTTCTGGTCCAGTTACCTCGTGATCGTCGGCTACCAGGGTCGCTTGCTGCGCACGAACCTGCTCGCGGGTGCCGGCGCTGCGCTCGCGTGGATCGTTGCCGTGCAGGCCGCGGGCAATGCGCGCACACCCGGCGGATTCGCATGGCTCGCGCTCGCGCTGGCGGTCATCGGCTACGCTGCGGTCGCGTGGGGCGCGATGCGCACTTCGCGCACGGAGTCACGCTCATGATGCGCCACTGGCAGTCGTCCCCGCCGGGCCGCTGGCTTGCCGCGCTGCTCGCGGCGCTGCGCGGAGCGCGGGTCCATCCGTCGGCCGCCCTCGTCGGCCCGCGCACGCAGATCCATCTCGCACGCGGCGCCAGGGTCGGCGCGAGGTGCGTGCTGCGTGCCGACGGGCCCGGGCAAATCACGCTCGGCGACGGCGCCTGGCTCGCTCGCGACGTCGAGATCGAAACCGAAACCCACGTGCGCATCGGCGCGCGCACGACGGTCCAGCGGCGCTGCTCGATCAACGGGACCACCCGCCTCGGCGCGGACTGCATCCTCGCCCCGGACGTGTTCGTCTCCAGCGGCACCCATCCGTTTCGCGCGATCCCGCACCTGCCGATCCGCGAGCAGGAGCGGCGCCTTGCCGCGAGCGGCACGTCCGTGGACGAGCCGGTCTGGATCCAGGACGATTGCTGGATCGGCACGCACGTGGCGATCGCGCCGGGCCTGACGATCGGCAAGGGCAGCGTCGTCGGCGCGAACAGCGTCGTGACGAAGGACGTGCCGCCGTATTCGGTCGTGGCCGGCGCGCCCGCGCGCGTGATCGGCCGGCGGCTCGAGTGGGCCCCGCCGCGCCAAGTGGACATGCAAGCCGAAACGGACGCACCGTACGTGCTGTGCGCATCCGATCCGTTGCTCGTCGCACTGCAAACTCCGATCGGCGACCAGCGCGTTCGAGTCCGGTACGAGTGCCCGGCACCCACCCGCGTCACGGCCAACGGCACCCAGGTCGAACTCGCGGCCGGCGGCGGCGAGTTCTCGGTCCCGCCAGCGCAAGGCCTGCCCTTCGGCGCCGTGCTGCGGATCGACGACGTCCCCGCGAATGCACAAGTGAAGTTCACCCGGTTCGATACCGCGTGATGGAAGACCGGCTCGTCTCCATCATCGTTCCCGCGTGGAAGGCCGCCGCGTTCATCGACCGCACGATCGAATCCGTCGTCGCGCAGACCTACCCGCATTGGGAAATGCTCATCGCCGACGACTGCTCGCCCGACAACACGCGCGAGGTGGTGGAGCAGTGGGTGCGCAAGGATGCGCGAGTGCAGCTGATCGCGCTCGCGAAGAACGGCGGCCCCGCGGCCGCGCGCAATGCGGCGATCGAGCGGGCACGCGGCCGCTGGATCGCGTTCCTCGACAGCGACGACATGTGGCTGCCCACCAAGCTGGAGCGCAGCCTCGCACACGCCGGCGCGCACAGCGCGGCGTTCGTGTTCACGGGGTTCCGGCGCGTCACGCAGGACGGCAGCCGCACCGGCGAATACATCGGCGTGCCGCGCACGCTCACGTACCGCCAGCTGCTCGGCAACACGGCGATCGCCACATCCACGGTGCTCATCGACCGTTCGATCGCGGGCGACGTCCACATGGAACGCACCTATTACGACGATTTCGTCTGCTGGCTGTCGATCCTCAAACGCGGGCACGTCGCCCACGGGCTCGACGAAGACCTGATGCGCTACCGCGTGCTCGCGCAGTCCGTGTCGCGCAACAAGGGCAAGTCGGCGCGCGAAGTGTGGAAGACGTATCGCCGGGTCGAGCGGCTCGGGCTGCTCCCGTCCGCGTGGTATTTCTCGCGCTATGCGCTCAACGCGCTGCGCAAGTACCGGAGGTTCTGAAAGCGTGCGCATCGCGGTCACCGGCGCATCGGGTTTCATCGGGCGCGAACTCGTTTCGTGCGCGCGCGAGCACGGGCATGCTGTCGCGCAGGTTTCCCGATCGCTCACGCCCGGCCTGGATTACGAGGACGCGCAGGCACTCGCGCACGCATTCACCGGCGCCGATGTCGTCGTCCACCTCGCCGCGCGCGCGCATGTGCGCGGCGACGACGCGGATTTCGAGCGCAACGTGCGGTCGGCGCGCGCCGTCACGCAAGCCGCGCAAGCAGCGGGCGTGCGGCGCATCGCTTTACTGAGCTCGATCGGGGTCAACGGCAACGTGACGCACGCGCGGCCATTCACGGAAGCGGATGCGCCCGCACCGGTCGAGGCTTACGCGCGCAGCAAGTTGCGCGCGGAGCTGGAGGTGCGGGCCGGCACGGTCGAATGGGTGATCGTGCGGCCGCCGCTCGTCTACGGCGCGAACGCTCCCGGCAACTTCGCGCGGCTGGTGCACGCGGTCGCGCGCGGGTGGCCGCTTCCTCTTGCAGCCGTGCAGAACCTGCGCAGCCTGGTGGGCGTGCGCAACCTGTGCGAGTTGATCCTCGCTTGCGCGACGCAGGCGGACGCGGCCCGCCAGCTGTTCCTCGCCGCGGACGGCGACGACCTGTCGACGCCCGACATCCTGCGCTGCGTCGCGCATGGACTGGGCAAACCCGCGCGGCTATGGAGCCCGCCCGTGCCACTGCTGAAGGCCGGCGCGGCACTCGCGGGCGCGACCCGCATCGCCGAGAGCCTTTGCGCATCGCTGCAGGTCGACGCGTCGCAAGCCCGCCGAATCCTGGGCTGGGTTCCCGCGACGGATTCGCATGAAGGCATCCGCCGCGCGGCGGCGGGGTGGAAATTCGCATGACGAAGCGCGCACTCGACATCCTCATCGCCCTCGTCGCGCTGTTCGGCCTCGCGATCCCGATCGTGCTCGTCGCCCTCGCGATCAAGCTCACGTCGCGCGGCCCGGTGCTCTACTGGTCGGACCGCGTCGGCCGCGGCAACCGCATGTTCCGCATGCCCAAGTTCCGCAGCATGCGCATCGACACGCCGGTGGTCGCGACCCACCTGCTCGAATCGCCGGAACAGTGGCTCACGCCCATCGGCAGTTTCCTGCGCAGGAGCAGCCTCGACGAGCTGCCGCAGCTGTGGACCATCCTGGCCGGCGACATGAGCATGGTCGGGCCGCGCCCGGCCCTGCACAACCAGCACGACCTGATCGAGCTGCGCACCGCGCGCGGCGTGCATGTGCTGCGCCCCGGGCTGACGGGCTGGGCACAGGTCAACGGCCGCGACGAGCTGCCGATCCCCGAAAAGGTCGCATACGACGCGTGGTACCTGGAGCACCGGTCGCTGGCGCTCGACCTGAAGATCATGGCGCTCACTTTCACGAAGGTGCTGCGCAAGGAAGGCGTCTCGCACTGAAAAAGTAGAATGGGCCGCTTATGTCCGAGCCAGACCGTCCCACCCCGCCGCAAGATGCCCAGTTCGGCGCAGCCGAACAAAACCAGCTGATCGCCGAACGCCGCGAGAAGCTCAAGGCTTTGCGCGAGGCGCAGAAGAACGGCGGCACTGTCGCGTTCCCCAACGACTTCAAGCCGGGTCATCGCGCCGCCGCACTGCACGAACACCATGGCGGCAAGGCCGCCGAGAAGCTGGAGGGCGAAGCAATTGGCGCTAGCGTCGCGGGGCGCATGATGCTCAAGCGCGTGATGGGCAAGGCGAGCTTCGCCACCATCCAGGACGCGACCGGCCGCTTCCAGATCTACGTCACGCGCGATGCGGTCGGCGAAGAAGCCTACGCCGCGTTCAAGCACTGGGACTTGGGCGACATCATCGGCGCCGAAGGCACGCTGTTCAAGACGAAGACGGGCGAGCTGTCGCTGAACGCGAAGTCCATCCGCCTGCTCACGAAGAACCTGCGCCCGATGCCCGACAAGTTCCACGGCATCACCGACCAGGAGGTGAAGTACCGGCAGCGCTATGTGGACCTGATGATGGACCCGGGCGCGCGCGACCGCTTCGTGGCGCGCAGCAAGGCCGTGAGCGGCATCCGCGACTTCATGACGCAGCACGCTTTCCTCGAGGTCGAGACGCCGATGCTGCACCCGATCCCCGGCGGCGCGAACGCGCGGCCGTTCATCACGCATCACAACGCGCTGGACCAGGCGATGTACCTGCGCATCGCGCCCGAGCTGTACCTCAAGCGCCTGGTCGTCGGGGGCTTCGAGCGCGTGTTCGA
The DNA here is from genome assembly GCA_036561125.1 of Ramlibacter sp. GTDB lineage: Bacteria > Pseudomonadota > Gammaproteobacteria > Burkholderiales > Burkholderiaceae_C > Ramlibacter. Next base: position 4,687 of record DATBPW010000154.1, read on the forward strand.
GATCAACCGCAACTTCCGCAACGAGGGCATCTCGGTGCGCCACAACCCCGAGTTCACGATGCTCGAGTTCTATGCGGCGTACTGGAACTACCTGGACCTGATGGATTTCACCGAGCAGCTCGTGAAGGACGCCGCGCGCAAGGCGATGGGCACCCTGCAGCTCACGTACAACGGGCAGGCGGTGGATCTGGAAAAGCCGTTCGACCGGCTCACCATCGTCGAGGCGATCCGCAAATACACCGACGCGGGCGATCACGTGGCCGACCGCGAGTGGCTGCTCGACGCGCTCAAGCGCGCGGGCCACACCGAGGAAAGCGCCCGGCTCTCCTCTCGTTCGCTCGCCGCGCTGCAGGTGATGTTCTTCGAGGAGAAGGTCGAGGAGCAGCTCTGGCAGCCGACGTACATCATGGAGCACCCGACGGAGATCTCGCCGCTTGCGCGCGCGAATGATTACCGGCCCGAGGTCACCGAGCGCTTCGAGCTGTACATCACCGGCCGCGAGATCGCCAACGGCTTCTCGGAACTGAACGATGCCGAGGACCAGGCCGCGCGCTTTGCCGCGCAGGTGCACGCGAAAGACGCCGGCGACGCCGAAGCGATGTTCTACGACCACGACTTCGTGCGCGCACTCGAATACGGCATGCCGCCCACCGGCGGCTGCGGCGTGGGCATCGACCGGCTGATCATGCTGCTCACCGACAGCCCAAGCATCCGCGACGTGATCCTCTTCCCCGCGCTGCGCCGCGAGTCGTGAGCGCCCGGGCCGCGGCACTCGGGCTGGATTTCGGGACTTCCAATTCGGCGATGGCCTTCGTCGGTGCCGACGGGGTCGCGCGCGCCGTGCCCCTTGAACGCGAGGAGCCGACGCTGCCGACGGCGGTGTTCTTCAACGCGGAAGAGCGCAGCATCCATTTCGGGCGCGAAGCGATCGCGCTCTACATGGGCGGCGTCGACGGCCGCCTGATGCGTTCGCTCAAGAGCCTGCTCGGCAGCAGCCTGCTGGAGGAGCAGACGCGCGTGCCCGAAGGCATGGTCAATTTCCGGGACGTCATCGCGCGGTTCATGCGAGAGATGCGCGAGCGCGCATGCCGGCGGCTCGGCCACGAGGTGCGGCGCGTGGTGCTCGGCCGGCCGGTGCACTTCGTGGACGAGGACCCGCAGCGCGACAAGCGCGCGCAGCAAGCGCTGGTGCAAGCGGCGACCGCGGCGGGCTTCGAACACATCTCGCTGGAGCTCGAGCCGATCGCCGCCGCGTTCGACTACGAGAGGCGGGTTGCGCGAGAGACCGTCGTGCTGATCGTCGACATCGGCGGCGGCACGTCGGACTTCACCGTCGTTCGCCTCGGTCCCGAACGCGCGAAACGCCGCGAACGCAGCAACGACATCCTCGCAACCACGGGCGTGCACATCGGGGGAACCGACTACGACCGCAAATTGAGCATGGAGCGCGTGATGCCCTTGCTGGGGTTCCGCCACATCGGGCCGAGCGGCCGCGAAGTGCCCAGCGGCACATTCTTCGACCTGTCCACGTGGCACCTGATCAACTGGCTGTACACACCCGTCGCGCTGCGGCGCGCGAAAGAACTGCGCGTCGACTACAGCGATCCCGTGCTGCATGCGCGGCTGATGAAGGTGCTGCTCGCGCGACTGGGCCATCGCATCGCCAGCGAAGTGGAGCAAGCGAAGATCCGCACTTCGATCGCCGATGGGCCGACGTCGATCGACGTCTCCTGCATCGAAGCGGGATTGCGGCCGCCGCTTTCCGCGGCCGAAACCGAGCAGGACCTGGCCACGTTGCTGGAGCAGGTCGCTGCATGCGGGCACGAGTGCGTGAAGCGCGCGGGGCTCAGGGCGGGCGAACTCGATGGGCTCTACCTGACCGGCGGCTCGTCCGCCCTGCGGCCCTTCCAGCAACTGCTCGAACGCGAGTTCCCGCAATCGGAGATCATCGTGGGCGACCTGTTCGGTGGCGTTGCCGCCGGCCTCGCCTATGCAGGTTCGCTGCGCGGCTGACCGCGCGAAGGGAGGAGAGATGCGCATCCGGATCGCCGCGGTCGCGGCCGCCCTGTCGATGACCACCGCGGCGCACGCGACGCACCGGTCGGTCGACGACTGCAAGAAGCTCGAGAGCAATACGCAGCGCCTCGATTGCTACGACGAAGCGCTCGGGCGCACCGCGGCCGACGCGCAGCCGCGCGCGAAAGCCGCCACGTCGCCGTTCGACCGCCTCACGCTCGACCAGCGCTGGGACCTGGACAGCGGCTACCACGACCTGTTCCTGCCGGACATCTATCGGCCGATGTACATCTTGTTCGCGGACTGGACGAATCGCAGAAACGCGACGCCCTCCTCGCCGTCGCCGGGGCATGCGCAGGACACGCCGTTCTCGCAGCAGCCGGTGGAGGCGAAGTACCAGATCAGCTTCAAGAGCAAGTTCTGGCGCTTCGACAACGGCGTGAGCATCTGGGGCACGTACACGCAGTCGTCGCATTGGCAGCTCTATAACAGCGGCGACTCGCGCCCGTTCCGTGAGACGAACTACGAGCCCGAGCTGCTGGCCGTGTTCCCGCTGGAAAAGGAATTCGGCGGCGGGAAGTTGCGCATGGCGACGCTTGCCTACAACCACCAATCGAACGGGCGCTCGCTGCCGCTGTCGCGCAGCTGGAATCGCATCGTCGGAGCGCTCGTGTACGAGAAGGGCGACTGGACCGCGGAATTGCGGCCCTGGTGGCGCATTCCCGAGCCGGCGGCAAGCGACGACAACCCCGACATCACCGACTATGCCGGCCGCGGCGAACTGCGGATCACGCGTCGCTTCAACGATCAATTCGTGAGCGTGCAGTTGCGCCATTCCTTGCGCACCGGCGCGCGGTCGCACGGTTCGGTGCAGGTCGACTACGTGTTCCCGGTGCCCTGGCTGCACGACACGCTGCATGCGCAGTTGCAGTTCTTCAGCGGATACGCGGAAAGCCTGATCGACTACAACATCCGCCAGACGCGGGTCGGGATCGGGATCACGATCGCGGGTTGGCAGTGAGCCTTCGCGCGCTCAGGGCAGCAGGTCGAGCGCGTGCATGTAATGCGCATCGCCCATCAGCTCGTCCCAGGTGGGCCCGCCACCGGGCGGCAGCAGCGCGAGCCGGCGCAGCTCGCTCGCTTCGCTCGGCTGCCACGCGCCGGAATCGCGGGCGCGCGCGAGGCCTTCGAGCAGTTCATCGATCGCCTGCCCCCCCTCGCTTTGCACCGACTGGTTGCACAGCGGGACCAGGTCGCAGCCCGCTTCCAGCGCCGCGAGCGCAGCGCCCGTATAGCTCACGAGCCGCCCGTCGATCCGCCGCGCGCCTTCCATGCTCAGGTCGTCGCTGACGACCGCGCCCTGGAAGCCGAGCTCGCCGCGCAGGATGTCGCCCAGCCACTTGCGCGAGAAGCCCGCCGGGCGCGAATCGACCTTCGCGTAGACGACGTGCGCGGGCATCACGCTGGTCAGCACCGTGCTCAGCCACCGGTACGGCGCCGCGTCGTCGGCGAGAATTTCTTTCAGCTCGCGGTCGTCGACGGGAATGTCCGTGTGCGAATCGGCCTTGACGAAGCCGTGCCCTGGGAAATGCTTGCCGCAGTTCGCCATGCCCGCGCGCAGCAGGCCGTGCATCAGGCTCTTGGCCAGCATTGCGACGACGCGCGGGTCGCGATGGAACGCGCGGTCGCCGATCACCGTGCTGCCGCCCCAGTCGAGGTCCAGCACCGGCGTGAAGCTCAGGTCGACGCCGCAGGCGCGCAGCTCGCTCGCGAGCACGAAGCCCGCCGCCGTCGCGGCGTTCGTCGCCAGCGGCGCGTCCTTCATCCACAGTTCGCCGAACACGCGCATCGGGGCGACGTGCGTGAACCCGTCGGTGCGAAAGCGCTGCACGCGCCCGCCCTCGTGGTCGACGCAGATGATCGCGTCCTCGCGCACCTCCTTGATGTCGGCGCACAGGTCGGTGAGCTGCGAGCGGTCCTGCCAGTTGCGCGCGAACAGGATCACGCCGCCGGTCAGCGGGTTGGCGATGCGTTCGCGGTCGGCGCGCGTGAGCGCGGTCCCGGCGATGTCCAGGATGAGGGGTGCGTGTTCAGCCATTGTCCTTCTCGACCACGACGAAGCTCGCCGCGTACTCGGATTCGTCGGTGACGGTCACGTGCGCCGTCAGCCGGCGCGCTTCGAACCATTCCTTCAATTCGCCGTGCAGGATGATGTACGGCTTGCCGCTGCGCTCGTTCGCGATCTCGCACAGGCGCCAGGTCATCGGCATGCGCAGGCCCAGGCCGACGGCCTTGCTGAAGGCTTCCTTGGCCGAAAACCGCGTCGCGAGGTAGCGCACGCCCCGTTCCGGCCAGCGGCTGCTGCGGAACTTCCACACCTTGATCTCGCCGTCGGCGAGCACGCGCTGCGCCAGGCGGTCGCCGTGCCGCTCGAGCGACGCGCGGATGCGGCGCACGTCGCAGATGTCGGTGCCGATGCCGAAGATCATCGCGCGTCGAAAGCGCGCGCGATCGCGGCGAGGTATTCGCGTGTCGCGCCTGCGTAGCCCAGTTCCAGCGCGTCGGCGATGAAGGCGTGGCCAATCGACACTTCGCCCACGCCCGGCACGGCGCGCAGGAACGCCGTGAGGTTGTCGCGATTCAAGTCGTGGCCCGCGTTCACGCCGAGCCCGGCATCGAGCGCCGCCTGCGCGCTCTGCGCGAATTGCGCGAGCACGTCGTCCTGCTCCGGCCGGCCCCACGCATGCGCATAGCTTTCGGTGTAGAGCTCGATGCGGTCCGCGCCGGTTTGCCTGACTGCCTTCATCACGTCGGGCAGCGGGTCCATGAACAGGCTCACGCGCACGCCGAGCGAATGCGCTTCGTCGATGAGCGGCTCGAGCCGCTTCGCATCGGCGGCGATGTCCCAGCCGTGGTCGCTCGTGAACTGCCCCTCGGAGTCGGGCACGAACGTCGCCTGGTGCGGACGCAGTTCGCGCACGAAATCCATGAGGTTGTGGAACGGGTTGCCCTCGATGTTGAACTCCACGCCGGGCCACGCCTTCAACAGCTCGTGCAGGTCGCGCACGTCCTGCGCACGGATGTGCCGCTCGTCCGGGCGGGGGTGCACGGTGATGCCCCGCGCGCCGGCCTGCAGGCACAGAGTGGCCGCGCGCGTGATGCTCGGGATGCCGAGGTGCCGCGTGTTGCGGACGAGCGCGACCTTGTTGAGGTTGATGGACAGCGCGGTGCGGTGCGGGGAGGTCATATCGCTTGCAGGTCGATCAGCATCTGGCGCGTGCGCAGCGTGCCGACACCGCAATGGTAGTGCAGCAGCGCGCGCAACTGCGGCTTGAGCTGGGCCATGTCCACGGCGGCCTGCGCCAGCGTCGCATTGAAGGGGGCGCGATCATCGAGTGCGCGCTGCAGCGCAACCCAGCGTTCGCCCGGCAGGCCCGCGCGCTCGTCTTCGTCGCCGATCCCGACCAGCCCTGCTTCGGCCAGCAGTGCATAGCGCGACTGCGAATCGAGCGGCGCCAGCGTCGCCGTCTCGTGGTCGAGCGCAGGCAGCAGGCCGATCTCGCGCAGCAGCAGCAGCTCGAAGGCGCGCAGCGAAGGCTCGATCGCCTCGGTGTGCTCGGAAGCCAGCACTGCCACGGTGGCCGCATACGCGTCGAACAGGCGCGGATGCGGATCGTCGCGCGCGAGCAGGCGCAGCAGCAGTTCATTGATGTAATAGCCGGACAGCAGCGCGTCGCCGGTCGGCATCACCTGGCCGCCGATCCACTCCGCGCCCTTGAGCGTGCGGATCTCCGCCTCACCGCCGAATGCGACGTGCAGCGGCTGCAGCGGCAGGAGCACCGGGCGGAAATTGGAACTCGGCCGCTTGGCGCCCTTCGCGACCAGCGCGACGCGGCCGTGCTGGCGCGTGAACACCTCGAGGATCAGGCTCGACTCGCTCCAGTCGTAGCGGTGCAGGACGAAGGCCGGCTCGTCCGAGATGCGCTTGCCCGCGGCCATCGCTATTCGTACCCGAAGCTGCGCACGCGCGCTTCGTCGTCGGCCCAGCCCGAGCGCACCTTCACCCAGAGTTCGAGGAACACCTTGCAGTCCATCAGCTTCTCGAGCTCCTGCCGCGCCTCGGTGCCGATGCGCTTCAGGCGCTCTCCCTTGTCGCCGATCACCATCGCCTTGTGGCCGTCGCGCTCGACGATGATCGTCGCGGCGATGCGCACCATGCGCTTGTACTTCGGGCTGGGCTCCTCCTCGAACTTGTCGACCACGACCGTGGACGTATAGGGCAGCTCGTCGCCCGTCAGGCGGAACAGCTTCTCGCGCACCGTCTCGCCCGCGAGGAAGCGTTCGCTGCGGTCGGTGAGTTCGTCCGCGTCGTACCACCAGGGCTGCTCGGGCAGGTACTTCTCGCACACGGGGAGCAGCCGGTCGATGTCCTTGCGGTTCTTCGCCGACATCGGGACGATCTCGGCGAATCCGTGCTTCGCCGCCGCGTCCTTCAGCCACGGCGCGAGCTGCGCGCGATGCTTGACCGTGTCGAGCTTGTTCGCAATGAGGATGACGGGAATGTTCGGGTCGAACAGCGCGAGCACCTTCGCGTCGTCCGCGCCGAAGCGCCCCGCCTCGACGACGAACAGCACGAGGTCCACATCGCCGACCGCGCCGGTGACAGCCTTGTTCAGTGCGCGATTGAGCGCCGTGCCGTGCCGCGTCTGGAAGCCCGGCGTATCGACGAACACGAACTGCGTCGCCGCCATCGTGCGGATGCCGGTGATGCGGTGGCGCGTCGTCTGCGCCTTGCGCGACGTGATGCTGATCTTCTGCCCGACCAGCGCGTTCAGCAGCGTCGACTTGCCGACGTTCGGCTTGCCGACGATCGCGATGAGGCCGCAGCGCGTGGCGATTTCTTCGCTCATTTCGCCGCCGACTTCAGCGCGAGCAACGCCGCGGCCGCCGCCGCCTGCTCGCCCGCGCGCCGCGACGCGCCGATGCCGCGCTCGACGATGCCCAGCTCCGGGATCTCGCACTCGACGTCGAATGTCTGCTTGTGCGCCGCGCCGAG
>DATBPW010000155.1:0-7856 GCA_036561125.1 Ramlibacter sp.
GCTTCAGCAACGTGGTCGACTTCGTTCCCGCGGGCAGCCGCGGCTTCTTCGAGACCGCGTTCTGGATTCGCGACCACCAACCGACATCGCTCGCGTGGGACACGGTCGCGAAGATCCGCCAGCGCTGGAAGCGCAAGTTCATCATCAAGGGCCTCCTGCGCGAAGACGATGTGCGGCGGGCGCTCGATGCGGGCGTGGACGGCATCGTGCTCGGCACGCACGGCGGGCGCCAGCTCGACTGGTGCGTGTCCGCGCTCGACGTGCTGCCGGGCGTGCGCGAGATCGTGCCGGATCGCATCGCGCTGTACGTGACGGGCGGCGTGCGGCGCGGCACCGACCTGCTCAAGGCCTTGTCGCTCGGGGCCGATGCCGTGTTGGCCGGACGCGCGCCGCTGTACGGCCTGTGCGCCGGCGGCGAGGCCGGGGTGAAGAGGGCGCTCGACCTGCTGGCCCAGGAGGCCGTCAATGCGCTCGGACTGCTGGGCGCGAGCGGCCTTGGGCAGCTCGGGCCGCAGTTCCTGCGGCGCCTCGATGCCCGCTCGCGCGGCGAGCCTTAGATCTGCCGCAACGTTTCGAGGGCGTCGGCGTCGGTGCGGTAGATGCGCAGCAGCGGCGACGGCTCCAGCGCGCCGGCGCGGTCCATCACGCGCTCCACGGGAAGCTTCAGGCCGCTGATGTGCAGCGTGATGCCGTGGCTCTCGAGCATGCCACGCAACTGCATGAACGTCTCGACGCCCGTCGCATCGATGCGGTTGATCGGGTGCGCGAACAGCACGACGTGCTTCGTCAGCGGATGCGCGGCGATGTGATCCACGAGGATTTCCTCGAACGAGGTTGCCGATGCGAAGTCGAGCTCGCCGTCCATGCGCAGCGCGAACACGTGCGGGCCGAGGGAGTCGAGCTTCCACGCCTGCCGGTCGCGCAGGCTGCCGTCGGGGTGCAAGCCCACTTCGATGATGCGCGGGTGCAGGCGCAGGTAGAGGAAATGCGCGAGCCCGAGGATCACGCCTGTCAGCACGCCCCAGTAGATGTGCGGCGCGGATGCAAGCGTGACGACGAACGTCGCGAGCGCGATCGCGCCTTCCACGCGGTCGATGCGTCCGATGCGCAGCAGCGTCGAAGGTTTCAGCAGGCTGGACACGGCCGCGATCACGATCGCCGCCAGCACCGCGCGCGGCACGTGCTGCATCACGGGCGTGAACAGCACCAGCACGAGCGCGACGAACGCCGTCGCGAACACGGTGGCCCAGCCCGTCTTCGCGCCCGCATAGAGCGTGAGCGCCGAGCGCGAGAACGACGTGCTCGTCGCGAAGCTGCCGCTCAATGCCGACGCGATCTTGCCCATGCCCTGGCCCACGAGGTCCTGGCTCGCGTCCCAGCGCTTGCCGTCGCGCAGGCTCTCGATCTTGGCGCTCGCCGCCATCTCCAGCGAGCTCACCAGCGCGATCACGAGCGAGGGCACGAAGATCGTGCGCAACGTGTCGATCGACGGCCAGCCGGGCCAGTAGGGCGAGGGGAACCCGGAGGGCAGCTCGCCGACGACCGAGCCCGTTGCCGACCAGCCGCTCCACTTCGCCAGGCCCGCGGCGCCGAGCAGCACGATGAGCACCATCGGCACGCGCGGCACGTAGCGCCGGCCGAAGACGAACAGCGCGAGGCTGCACAGCCCGAATGCGAGCGCGATCGCATCGAAGCGGGGATTCGTGAGCAGCGCGTGCATGTCGCCGTGCACGCCGAACAGCGCCGGCAATTGCGACGCGATGATCAGGATCGCCGCCGCCTGCGAGAACCCCGCGAGGATCGGCGAGCTCACCAGGTTCAGCAGCCACGCGGCCTTGAGCGCACCGACCAGGAGCTGCACCGCGCCTGCCAGCAACGCGAGCCACACCGCGAGCATGATCCACTCGGGCGACGCAGGCATCGCGTGCCCCGTGAGCGACGCGCCCACCAGCACGGCCGAAAGGGCGGACGGCCCGACCGACAAGCGCGTCGACGCGCTGAACAGCACCGAGAACAGCGGCGGCAGGAAAGTCGCATACAAGCCGGCGATCAGCGGCATGCCGGCCAGGCTCGCGTACGCGACGGATTGCGGCACCATCACGAGGGCGACCGTGAGGGCGGCCGATCCTTCGTTGCGCGCGAGCGGCAGCGAAAGGCGCGGCCACTTGAGGAAAGGCAGCCAGCGCGCGAATGTCTCCATTCGCCGAATCTACCTCAGCGCTGGGGCATGTCCTTCGCCCCGTAACCGAGGCTGACGGTCGCGTCCTCGGGGATCGGCGGCATCGTGAGGTTCCACTCTTCCCATGCGTCACGCATGCGTGCGAGCCGGTCGGGTTCGCGCCCGGCCTTGTTGGCGCGCTCGCGCTCGTCGGACGGGATGTCGAAGAGGTAGTCGTGGCCGTCGACGCGCAGGTATTTCCAGTTGCCGTCGCGCATCGCGCGCTGGCCGCGATGGTTCATGCGCCAGTGCAGCGGGCGAGGGAACGTGCGCGACGGGTTGCGCAGCACGCCCAGCAGCGAGATGCCGTCGAGCGGATAGGCGGGGTCGGCCTGCACGCCGGCGGCATCGAGCATCGTCGCCGACCAGTCCATGGTCATGCATTGCTGGCCGGTGACGCCGCCCGGTGCGATCGCCGCGGGCCAGTGCGCGATCCACGGCACGCGGATGCCGCCTTCGGTCAGGTCCATCTTCCCGCCCACCAGCGGCCAGTTGTCGGAGAAGCGCTCGCCGCCGTTGTCGCTGGTGAAGACCACGAGCGTGTCGCGCTCGACGCCGGCGCGGCGCAATGCGTCCATCACCCACCCGATGCCTTCGTCCATGTGGTGGATCATGCGGTGGTAGGTGTGGATGTTGCCGCCGTGCAGGTGGAACAGGTTGGTTTTCACGTCCGCAGCAAGCGCCTCGTCGTCGCGCGTCTCCCACGGCCAGTGCGGCGCGGTGTAGTGCAGGCTCAGGAAGAACGGCGCGCCTTGTGTCGCGACGCGATCGATCCACTCCACCGCGCGATTCGAGATCAGGTCCGTGAGGTAACCCTCCACGTGCTGCTCGTGTTCGCCGACGTACAGGTCATGCGTGCCGTTGTTGCTGCAGTGGGTGAAGTAGTCGACGCCGCCGGACATCGGACCGAAGAATTCCTCGTAGCCCGACTTGACCGGGCTGAAGTGCGGCGGGTAACCCAGGTGCCACTTGCCGATCAGCGCGGTGCGATAGCCCGCGCCCTTCAGCAGCGACGGCAACGTCGGATGTTCCGGCGGCAGCCCGAGCGTGGCGCTGCCCTTGCTCTTGCTGTTGATCGGCTCTTCGGCCGCACCGCGCAGGCGGTACTGGTAGCGCGCGGTCATCAGCGCGAACCGCGTGGGCGAGCACACCGGCGAGTTCGCGTAGCCCTGCGTGAACTTCACGCCGTTCGCGGCGAGCGAATCGAGCACCGGCGACACCTCGCCGAACTTCGCGGGCCGCCCGCCGTAGCAGCCGAGGTCCGCGAAGCCGAGGTCGTCGGCGACGATGAAGACGATGTTGGGTCGCGTCATTCCACTTTCATTCCGGTCGCGCGGATCACGCGCGCATAGCGCTCGGACAGGTCGGCGAGGCGCTTGTCCGCGGCCGCGCCGGTGAGGCCTTCATGCTGCATGTCGAGCATGGTCATGCGCTCCTTGATCTCGGGGCGCGCGAAGACGTCGGCCACCGCGGACTGCAGCACCTGCACGACCGCGTCGGGCGTGGCCGCGGGCACCCACATGCCGTAGAGCACTTCCTGTTCGAGCACCTTCATGCCGGCTTCGGCGACGGTCGGGATGTCCGGCGCGAGCTTCGAGCGTTCGCGGCTCGTCACGGCGAGCGCCGTGATCTTGCCCGCCTTCACGTGCGGCAACATGCCCGGCGTGGCGAGCACGCCGCCGTCGACTTCACCCGACACCACCGCGAGCACGGCAGGCGTGTTGCCCTTGTACGGCACGTTCTCGATCTTGCCGCCGGTCGCTTCGTCGAACACGGCCACCGCGAGATGGCCCGGACTGCCCGCGCCCGCCGAACTGAAGGCGAGCTGCTTCGCCTTCGCCGTGCTCACCAGTTCGGCCATCGACTTGATGCCGGTCTTCGGATGCACGCCCACCAGCAGGCCCGACGACGCCATGATCATCACGGGCTTCAGGTCCGCGGGCTTGAACGGCAACGACTTGTACAGATGCGGGTTGACGGTGAGCGTGGTGTCGATGCCGACCAGCACCGTGTACCCGTCGGGCGCGCTCGTGGCGACCGCGCCGGCGCCGATGCCACCGCTCACGCCCGCCTTGTTCTCCACCACGAACGGCTGGTGGAAGCGCTCCTGCAGCACCTGCCCAATCGCGCGCGCAAGGATGTCCGACGGCCCGCCCGGCGGGAAACTGTTGACGAACTTGACGGGCTTGGACGGATACGCGCCCTGGGCCCATGCGGGCACGACGGCCGCGAACGCGAGCGATGCGACGACGTCGCGGCGCGTGAAGCGCCTCATGGCTGGTAGCCCGACTTCTGCACCACCGGCACCCACTGCGCGCGGTACTTCTGCAGCATCGCGACCGTCTGCGCCTGCGTCGAGACGACGGGCGTCATCTTCTGTTCCTTGAACTGGCGTTGCGTGTCCGGGTCCTGCATCACGTCGTGGATCGCGCTGGATAGCATCTCCACCTTCGCCTTCGGCATCGTCGCCGGCGCGAAGAAGGTGTTCCAGCCGCTGGCGGCGAGGTCCAGGCCGGCTTCCTTGAACGTGGGGATCGACGGCGCGAGCGGCGAACGCTTCGCGCTCGACACGGCGAGGATCGTGAGCTTGCCGCCTTCGTGCTGCGGCAATTGCGTGTCGAACGTGTCGACGGCCACCGGGATCTGGCCGCCGACGAGGTCGGAGATCAGTGGCGCCGAGCCGCGGTAGCCGATCACCTGCGCCTTGACGTGCGCCTTGTCGCCGACCATGAGCGCGAAGAAGTGCGGCAGGCTGCCGGTGGCGGGCACGCCGAAATTCGCTTGCGTGGGGTTCGCGCGCAGCCACGCGAGCAGGTGCGACAACTCCTTGACGGGCACGGCGGGCCCGACCGCGATCGAGAACTCGTAATCGTTGACGTGCGACACCGCGACGAAATCCTTCTCGGGGTCGTAGTTGGTGTCCTTGAACACGAGCGGCGCGACGACCATCGTCGCGGGGTTCGCGAGCAGCAGCACGTTCTGGTTCGCCGGTGTCGTCTTCACCACCTGCGCCGCGAGGCGGCCGCCCGCACCGGTCTTGTTGTCGACGACGACGGTGACGCCGAGCTTCGTCTTGAGCTTGTCGGCGACGATCCGTGCGACGCGGTCGGTCGAGCCGCCCGGCGGGTAGCCCACGACGATGTGCAGGGGCCCGTCGAGGCCCTGGGCGGCGGCCGGCATGGCGAGCACGAAGGGCGCGAAAAGCGCGGTGAGAAGCGCGAGGATGCGTTGCATTGTTTGTCTCCTGGGCACGCGGCCCCCGGCCACTGTAATGCGCGCACAATTGATTGTTCTAATCAATCACGATGCGAGCCAACCCTGATGCGCCGCGCCTGGCGCGCCCCCAGACCCTCGACGACGTCCTGCTCTACCGCATGAGCCGGCTGCTCTCCACTGCGGGCAGCATGGTGATCCGCCTGTGCGAAGGCGGCTTCGGCATCACGCGGCGCGAATGGCGGCTGATCGCGCTGCTGGCCCATGAGGAGGGGCTGCTGTCGTCGCAGCTGGCCGACCACGCGCAGCTCGACCGGGCGCGGACTTCGCGGGCGGTGACGTCGCTGGTGGCGAAGAAGCTCGTGAGGCGCACACAAGGCACCGCCGACCGGCGCGAAGCGCGCATCGCACTGACGGCCGGTGGACGCGACCTGTACGAGCAGCTGTTCCCGCTGGTGCTGCAGATCAACCGCGAGCTGCTCGCGCCGATCCCGCGCACGCAGCTCGAAGCGGTCGACCGCGCGCTCGATCGCATGCAGCGCCAGGCCGACGACATGGTGCGCAACGCGCACCTGCCGAAGGCCGACCGGCGGCGGGGTGGGCGCGTTCGCGCGGGCATGGGCTGATGGACGTGCGCGAAGTCGGGAGCTCGCCCTCTGCGCAATGGCTCGAGCGCCGCGGCTGGGAGGCCTTCCCCTTCCAGCTCGAAGTCTGGCAGGCGATCGCCGAAGGCCGCAGCGGCCTGCTCCACGCAACCACCAGCTCAGGCAAGACCTACGCCGTGTGGCTCGGCATGCTGGACCGCATGCTCGCGCAGCATCCGCACACGCGCGGCGCCGAGCCGCTGCGCGCGATCTGGCTCACGCCGATGCGCGCACTGGCGGCCGACACCACGCGCGCGATCGCCGAGCCGCTGCGCGCGCTCGCGCCTGAGTGGACCATCGGCCAGCGCACCGGCGACACGCCCGCTGCCGAACGCGCGCGGCAGGACAAGCGCTTTCCCACTGCGCTCGTCACGACGCCCGAGTCGCTGTCGCTGATGCTCGCGCGCGAACACGCGCGTGCGGAGCTCGAAAGCGTCGAGTACGTCGTCATCGACGAATGGCACGAGCTCGTGGGCAGCAAGCGCGGCGTGCAGGTACAGCTCGCGCTCGCACGCCTCGCGCGATTCAACCCGAAGCTCGTCGTGTGGGGCCTGTCGGCCACGCTCGGCAATCTCGGCGAGGCGATGGACGTGCTGTGTCGTCCCGCGGTCGCGGCCGGCGCGCCCGATCCGAAGCTCGTGCGCGGCCGCATCGACAAGAGCCTCGTCATCGATACGCTGATCCCGCACGACCCCGGCAAGTTCTCGTGGGCCGGGCACCTCGGCCCGCAGATGCGCGAGCCGGTGGTCGAAGAGATCGCGAAATCGTCGACGACACTCGTCTTCACCAATGTGCGTTCGCAGGCGGAGATCTGGTACCAGCTGCTGCTCGAGGCGCGGCCCGAATGGGCCGGCACGATCGCGTTGCATCACGGCTCGCTCGACCGCGCGACGCGCGAATGGGTGGAGCAGGGCTTGAAGGAAGGCTCGCTGCGCGCGGTCGTCGCGACGTCGTCGCTGGACCTTGGCGTCGACTTCCTGCCGGTCGAGCGCGTGCTGCAGATCGGCTCGGCGAAAGGCGTCGCGCGCATGCTGCAGCGCGCCGGCCGCAGCGGCCACGCGCCGGGGCGCACGAGCCGCATCACGCTGGTGCCGACGAACACGATGGAGATCGTCGAAGGCGCCGCGGCGCGCGCGGCGGCGAAAGCCGGCCACGTCGAGGACCGCCGGCCACCCGACCAGCCGCTCGACGTGCTGGTGCAGCACATCGTCACGATCGCGCTCGGCGGCGGCTTTCGCGAAGACGCGCTGTTCGATGAAGTGCGCGCGGCGTGGTCGTACCGGGACCTCACGCGCGAGGAGTTCGATTGGGCGATGTCCTTCTGCTCGCAAGGCGGCACGAGCCTCGCCGCGTATCCCGAATACCACCGCATCGCGCGGGACGACGAAGGCATATGGCGCGTGCCGGACCGCGGCGTGGCCAAGCGCCACCGCCTCGCGATCGGCACGATCGTCAGCGACGCGTCCATGCAGGTGAAGTGGATGAGCGGCGGCAACATCGGCACGATCGAGGAGGGCTTCATCGCGCGGCTGCGCCAGGGCGACTGCTTCTTCTTCGCGGGCAAGCTGCTGGAGTTCGTGCGCGTGCGCGAGATGGCCGCGTACGTGAAGAAGGCCACGCGCAAGAAAGGCACGGTGCCGACGTGGCAGGGCAGCAAGATGGCGTTGTCGGCGGAGCTGGGCGACGCGGTGCTGGGCATGCTGCTGCGCGCCGCGCAGGGCGATTACTCGGAGCCGGAGCTCGTCGCGGCGCGGCCGATGCTGGAGATGCAGGCGCGCATC
>DATBPW010000156.1:0-3041 GCA_036561125.1 Ramlibacter sp.
CCCGGATTCGGCAGGGCTCCTGACGGAGCCCTTTTTCTTGGGCGCGCAGCGCGTCGGCATCCCGCTCCTACATCGTTTGGCCCCGCCGCACCAGCAAGTGCAAGGTCCACGGCGGTGTGGACGTGCGCCACTGATCCCGTCGAGCATTTCGCCGCCCGAGTGCCTGCAAGTTGCAGGACATGCAGGCATTCGATCAATCCGCGCGGCCGTTTTCATTGGACGGACGCAAGCCCGGCAGCAAGACTCGGCCGCGTGATCGAAAGCTTGTCGAGGCGTGAACTGGAAGTGCTGCAGCTCGTCGCTCTCGGCGCGAGCAACGTGCAGCTCGCCGACACGCTCGGGCTGAGCATCCACACCGTCAAGAAGCACCTTGCGCGGCTGCTCCTCAAGCTGAAGGTCGAATCCCGCAGCGAGGCCGCGCGGCGCTATCGCGACTCGATCTCCTCACGCCTCGCCGCGCCGGCGGCAGCAGCTCCGCCCGCCAAGGCCAAGCCGTTCGACGTGCTCACGACGCGCGAATGGGACGTGCTGGCACGCATCGCATCGGGCGCGAACAACCAGCGGATCGCGTCCGACCTCGCCCTCAGCCTGAACACCGTCAAGCGCCACACCACGAGCATCTATTCCAAGCTGGGCGTGCGCAGCCGCGTTCGCGCCGCCGCGCTGCTGCACGCCAGCACGAACGCGTTGCCCTAGCGATTTCCAGACGTCCTCTGCCGAGAGGACACTTCACATGGCCACCGGCAGCGGTGGCCATTTTTTTTGGGCCGTTCCACGCGCGCCCATGAAAAAAGCCGGCCCGAGGGCCGGCATTTTTTTCGCGCAAGTCCCGATCAGAACTTGTACTGCGCGCGCACGTAGTACGAGCGCATGAACGGGTCGGTGAAGCGCGGGTCGAAGCCGACCTGGAAGGTCGCGTCCTGCACCGTCGTCGGCGGCTTCTTGTCGAGCACGTTCTTCACGCCGACGATGAGCGTCAGCTGCTTGTTCGCGGCCCACGAGCCGAACAGGTCCCACGTCGAGTAGGAGCTGACGTTGCTCACGCCGTCCTCGTCGAGGTAGCCCGACTTGTAGTGGTTCACGACGCCGGCCGCCCAGGGGCCCATCGACCAGTTCGCAGCGATCGTCCACTGGTTGCGGAAGATCGGGCTGCCGTTCGAGTAGACACCCACGTTGTCGAACCACTGGCCGTTCTTCTCGGTCTGGTAGCGGTACTTCATGACGTAGGTTTCGCTCGCGCGGAACACCCAGTTGCCCATGCCGGTGCGCAGGCGGTAGTCGGCCGCGATGTCGACGCCATTGGTGCGCACGCCGCCCAGGTTGTCGTTCAGCAGCACGACGTAGCCGCACTCGGGACCGGGGTTGGCCACGGTGTTGCACTGGCTGCCGTCGGTGGCGAGCGTGCCGTTGGGCGCGCGAACGAAATGCGATGCGTACGCGCCGGGGTCGCCGAACACCGTCGAATCGGCGAGCGACCCGATTGTGTTGTTCAGCTTGATCCACCAGAAGTCGACCGTCGCGTCGAACTGGGGCACCGGTTGCAGCACGAAGCCGAACGTGGCGCTCTTGGACTTCTCGGGCTTCAGGTTCGGGTTGCCGCCCGTCAGCGCCATGAACTGCGTGTTGCAGTTGTCCGACTGGGCCGCCCCGGCGATCGGGTTGCCGCCCGGGCAGCGCACCGGGTCGTTCCAGTTGTTCGCCGTGTTGGTGAACACCTGGGCCGAGTGCAGTTCGTACAGCGACGGCGCGCGGAAGCCCGTGGTCACCGCGCCGCGGACCGCGAACTTGTCGCTAGGCGCCCACTTGGCGGACAGCTTCGGGTTCGTCGTGCTGCCGAAGTCCGGGTAGTGGTCGTAGCGCACCGAGCCGGTCACTTCGAGCTGCTTGGTGATCGGCACGTTCAGTTCACCGTACACCGCGTACACGCTGCGCGCGCCTTCGTTGTCGGTGTTCGGGTCATAGCCGGAGCTCGACACCACTTTCGACGCGTAGTCGGTATTCGCCAGGTTGGTGTACTTTTCGTGGCGCACTTCGGCGCCGACGGCCAGCGCGGCCTTGCGGCCGGCGCTGAACCAGTCGCCCAGTTCCTTGCCGATGCGCGCGTCCCAGGCGATGGTTTCACCGGTCGCGTTCCACAGCGTGCCGGCGCTTTGCGCGGCGTTGACCAGCGCCTGCTGGTCGGCCGGCAGCGGCGCCGCGAACGGGTTCAGCTGGCCGGACAGCACGTCCTCGCGGATCAGCGCATCGTTGACGTAGCCGCTCGGCAGGTCGTCACGCGACTTGATGTGGTTCCACGTGAGGCCGGTGTTGTAGTCCCAGCCGGCGATCGTGCCTTCGAGCGACGCCACGAAGCGCTGCTGGAAGTTGTGGTTGTCGTCGACGCGGGGGCCGGCGGGAATCGTGCGCCAGCGCACTTTGGCCTGCCCGGGCCCGATCGAGCCGGGCGCCGTCGGGTCCGCGCCCGCCGGGTAGTACGGGTTGGCCACGCCGGTGTCCACGCCATGGACCCATTCCGTCGGCATGATCGCCAGCGCGCCTTCCGGCACGGGCGCGATCGCGCTGGTCGTGCGCGTCTGCGAAGCCGTGTACTCCAGGCCGAGCTGGTGGTCGCCGGCGAGCTGGATCGTGCCCTTGAGCATGCCGGTCAAGCGATCCGTCTTCGGCACCAGGTCGACCCAGTTCCAGTAATAGTAGTTGCAGGTCGTCGCGCCGCCGGGAGCCTGGAACTGGCCCGCGCAGCCGGGAGCGCCGGGCGTGCCGCTGCGCGAGTTGCCCAAGCTGTCGGTCTGCGACCACGTACCGGGGAAGCCCGTCGGCGAGGTCTTGTTCGAGAACGCGAACTGCGGGCGCTGCGGCGTCGTCAGCTCGTCCTGGTGCTGGTAGTCCAGGAAGCCGAAGAAATTCCACTTGTCCTTGTCGAGGTCACCGTGGCCGTAGCCGACGCTGGCCTCATACGACTTGCCGCCCGGATGTTGCGGGCTGCTGTACGTGGCCGATGCCTCGCCGCCCTGGAAATCCTTCTTCGTGATGAAGTTGATCAC
>DATBPW010000157.1:0-6825 GCA_036561125.1 Ramlibacter sp.
CTCGTGCTCACCACCAACGCCGCGGCGATCGCGTGGTCGTTCGTCGCTCTGGCGATCTCGCTGGCGTACCCGTTCGCGAAGCGCTTCGTGTCGATGCCGCAGGCTGTGCTCGGCGTCGCGTTCAGCTTCGGCATCCCGATGGCGTTCGCCGCCGTGCAGTCGCGCGTCCCGCTCGTCGCGTGGGTGCTGCTGCTGGGCAACCTGTTCTGGGTGTTGGCCTACGACACCGAGTACGCGATGGTCGACCGCGACGACGACCTGCGCATCGGCATGAAGACCTCCGCGATCACGCTCGGGCGCGCGGACGTGGCGGTGGTGATGGCCGGTTATGCGCTCTACTTGCTCGTGTGGTCGGCGGTGCTCGTCTCGCGCATTCCGCCGTGGGCACTGGCCGTGTCGATGGCGGCCGCGGCGCTGCAGGCCGGGTGGCACTACACGCTGATCCGCGGGCGCACGCGCGATGGTTGTTTCAAGGCCTTCCGCCTGAACCACTGGATCGGTTTCGCGGTGTTCGCGGGCGTGGCCGCGGGCTACGCGCTGGCCTGATCACTTGCCGAATTCGTCGCCGAGTTCTGTGGCCCGCGCGCGGGCCGCATGCAGCGCCTTGATGAACTGCGCCTTCACGCCCGCTTGTTCCATCGACGTGATCGCGGCGTGGGTCGTGCCGCCCTTGGACGTCACGCGCTGGCGCAGCACTTCAGGCGGATCGACCGATGTGCGCGCAAGCTCCGACGCGCCAGCGAACGTGGCGACTGCAAGCCGGTACGCCTGTTCGCGAGCCAGGCCCATCTCCACGCCCGCCTGCGTCATCGCCTCGAGGAAGAAGAAGACGTAAGCGGGCCCGGAGCCCGACAGCGCGGTGACCGCGTCGAGATCGGCCTCCGCATCGACCCAAAGGAATTCGCCGGTGGTCGCGATCACCTGCTCGACCCATTGCTGGTCCGGCTCGCCGACGCCTTC
The DNA here is from genome assembly GCA_036561125.1 of Ramlibacter sp. Classification (GTDB taxonomy): domain Bacteria; phylum Pseudomonadota; class Gammaproteobacteria; order Burkholderiales; family Burkholderiaceae_C; genus Ramlibacter. The sequence goes on from DATBPW010000157.1 coordinate 961, forward strand.
GCGCGCGAACAGCGCCGTCATGCCCTTGCCGACGAGAGCCGGCGTGTTCGGCATCGCGCGCACGATGCGCTGCGTGCCGAGCCAATCCGCGACGCTGCCGGAGCGGATGCCGGCGGCCACGCTCAAATGCAATGCGGACGCGACGAAAGGCGCGGCGGCTTCGGCGGCTTCGCGGAAGGACTGCGGCTTGACGGCCCACAGCACGAGCCCTGCGCGCCGCAGCGCCTCGCTCGAGGACTCGCGGGCCTGCACGCCGAGCTGCGCGTGCAAGCGCTCGCGTGCATCCGCGAACGGCTCGACCACTTCGATGTCGGCCGGCGCCATGCCCTCGCGCACGAGCCCGCCGATGATGGCGCTCGCCATGTTGCCGCCGCCGATGAAGGCGATCGCCTTGCCTGTGTTGCCGGAGCCCATGCCCAAAGTTTAGTGACAATGGCGCCCCATGGAGCGCAGTCATCTTCTGGCCGAACTCGCGAAGGCGCGAACCTGGGACGTTGCGATCATCGGCGGGGGCGCGACCGGGCTCGGCGTCGCGCTCGACGCGGCCGCGCGCGGCTATTCCGTCGTCCTCGTCGAATCGCACGATTTCGCGAAGGGCACGTCGTCGCGCGCGACCAAGCTCGTGCACGGCGGCGTGCGCTATCTCGCCCAGGGCAACATCGGCCTCGTGCGCGAAGCGCTGCACGAGCGCACGACGCTGCTCGCGAACGCGCCGCACCTGGCGCAGCCGCTGGCGTTCGTCGTGCCGGCGTACTCGTGGTTCGACCTCGGCCTGTATGGCGCGGGGCTGAAGGCGTACGACGTCCTGGCCGGTCGTGCGGGGCTGGGCGCGACGGAAATCCTCGCGCGCGCGTCCGAAGTGCTGCATCTGCTGCCCACGGCCCGGCCGCAGGGATTGAAAGGCGGCATCAAGTACTGGGACGGGCAGTTCGACGACGCGCGCCTTGCACTGGCGCTCGCGCGCACGGCCGCAAGCCGCGGCGCGCTCGTCGTCAATTACTGCGCCGCGACCGGCCTCCTCCACCGCGACGGCAAGGTCGCGGGCCTTGCGTGCCGTGACCGCGAGACGGGCGCGACTTTCGAGCTGTCGGCGCGCTGCGTGATCAACGCGGCGGGCGTGTGGGTCGACGAGTTCCGCCAGCAGGATGCCGAGGCGATCGGGCGTTCGGCGCGCCCGATGGTCGCGCCCAGCCAGGGCGTGCACGTCGTGGTCGACCGCGACTTCCTGCCGGGCCGCCACGCGCTGATGGTGCCGAAGACCACCGACGGCCGCGTGCTCTTCGGCGTGCCGTGGCTGGGCAAGGTGATCTTGGGCACGACCGACACGCCGCGGCACGACTTGCCGCGCGAGCCGCTGCCGTTTCCGCAGGAGCTCGAATTCATCCTGTCCGAAGCGGGCAAGTACTTTGCGCGCCCGCCGCGGCGCCAGGACATCCGCAGCATCTGGGTCGGCCTGCGCCCGCTGGTCAAGCCACAAGGCGAAGACGGCGAAGACACGAAGGCGCTGAGCCGCGAGCACACCGTGCTCGTCAGCCGTGCGGGGCTCGTCACGGTGACCGGCGGCAAGTGGACGACCTACCGCGCGATGGCCGAAGACGTGCTCGCGAAATGCATGGATGCCCAAATGATAGAGCGCACCTCTGCGGGTGTGACCACCAACTTGAGGTTGCTTGGTGCGCCGCTGGCGGGGGCCGAACTGCACAGCATCGCCGACCCGCAAGGCATCCATTCGTACGGCAGCGAAGCCGGCGAGGTGCTCGCCATGCCCGGTGCGAGCCGCGAGATCGCGCCGGGGCTGACCGAAGGAATGGTCCGCTGGGCCGCGCGTACTGAATATGCGCGCACCGTCGAGGATGTGCTCGCACGCCGCTGCCGCATGCTGTTCCTCGATGCGAGGCTGGCCGCTGGGCTTGCGCCCGCAACCGGCGAGATCCTGCGCGAAGAGACCGGCGTGGACCCGCAGGTCGCCGCGTTCCAGGAACTCGCGCGCCAGTACCTCGACCCGCTGTAGGACCGGTTTGACAGCCCTTTCGCGATCTGCAATAATCGCAGGCTCTGCGCAGCTGGCTTTGGCCGGATGCGCGTTCGCCCCACACGGAATCGGCGCAGTCATCTCGAAAGGGGTGGGCCGACGACGGCGGGCCCAAGACTGACCCGATCGACGCTTCCGCCGGAAGCGCTTCGGGTGCAAGTTGGGAAATTTTTAGAAATGATCCAGACTGAATCCCGGCTCGAAGTCGCCGACAACACCGGTGCGAAGTCCGTTCTTTGCATCAAGGTCCTCGGCGGTTCCAAGCGTCGCTACGCCAGCGTGGGCGACATCATCAAGGTCAGCATCAAGGAATGTGCGCCGCGCGGCCGCGTCAAGAAGGGCGAGGTCTACAGCGCCGTGGTGGTCCGCACCGCCAAGGGCATCCGCCGCGGCGACGGCTCGCTGATCAAGTTCGACGGCAACGCCGCCGTGCTGCTCAACAACAAGCTGGAGCCCATCGGCACCCGCATCTTCGGGCCCGTGACGCGTGAACTGCGTACCGAGCGCTTCATGAAGATCGTGTCGCTCGCTCCCGAAGTTCTCTAAGCCAGGAGCGCGAACATGAACAAGATTCGCAAGGGTGACGAAGTCATCGTGATCGCGGGCCGCGACAAGGGCAAGCGCGGCAAGGTGGTCCTGCGCAAGGACGACGATCATGTGGTCGTCGAGGGCATCAACCTCGTCAAGAAGCACACCAAGCCGAACCCGATGAAGGGCACCACCGGCGGCATCGTGGACAAGGCCATGCCGATCCACCAGTCGAACCTGGCAATCTTCAACGCGGCGACGGGCAGGGCCGACCGCGTCGGCGTGAAGCTGGACAAGGACGGCGCGCGCGTGCGCGTGTTCAAGTCCAGCGGCGACGAAATCAAGGTGGCATGACCATGGCAGACAAGCAAGACAAAGCCAAAGCCCCGGCCCAGGAGCCAAAGCACGTCAAGGGACAGGCCCACGAGCCGAAGCAGGCCAAGGCTCCGAAGGCCGAGAAGGCCGAGACGCAGGCCCACGACCAGAAGCCGGCCGGCCCGGCGCGCCTGCAGCAGCACTACCGCGACAAGATCGTGCCCGAGCTGACGAAGAAGTTCGGCTACAAGTCGCCGATGCAAGTGCCGCGCCTGACGAAGATCACGCTGAACATGGGCGTGAGCGAAGCGGTGGCCGACAAGAAGGTGATGGACAACGCCGTGGGCGACCTCACCAAGATCGCCGGCCAGAAGCCGGTCGTGACCAAGGCCAAGAAGGCCATCGCCGGCTTCAAGATCCGCGAAGGCCAGGCCATCGGCACGATGGTCACGCTGCGCGGCGCGCGCATGTGGGAGTTCCTGGACCGTTTCGTCACCGTGGCGCTGCCGCGCGTGCGCGACTTCCGCGGCATCTCGGCGCGCGCGTTCGACGGCCGTGGCAACTACAACGTGGGCGTCAAGGAACAGATCATCTTCCCGGAGATCGAGTACGACAAGGTCGACGCCATTCGCGGCCTGAACATCTCGATCACCACCACGGCCAAGTCCGACGACGAGTGCAAGGCGCTCCTCACCGGCTTCCGTTTCCCGTTCAAGCAATAAGGGCGCATCGTGGCTAAGACTGCTTTGATCCAACGCGAACTCAAGCGCGACAAACTCGTTTCCAAGTACGCCAAGAAGCACGAGGAACTGAAGTCGATCGCGAACGATGCGAAGAAGAGCGACGAGGAGCGCGCCGCCGCCCGCCTCGCCCTTCAGAAGCTGCCCCGCAACGCGAACCCCACGCGCCAGCGCAACCGCTGCGGCATCACGGGCCGCCCGCGCGGCACGTTCCGCCAGTTCGGCCTGGCCCGCAGCAAGATCCGCGAGCTCGCCTTCACGGGCGACATCCCGGGCGTGACCAAGGCCAGCTGGTAAGGCGAGGAGAGATTCCATGAGCATGAGTGATCCCATTGCCGACCTGCTGACGCGCATCCGCAATGCGCAGATGGTGTCCAAGGCCACGGTGAGCGTGCCGGCCTCGAACATCAAGGTCGCGATCGCCCAGGTCCTGAAGGACGAGGGCTACATCGACGGCTTCCAGGTCAAGAAAGACGGCAACAAGAGCGAGCTCGAGATCTCGCTCAAGTACTACGCCGGCCGCCCGGTGATCGAGCGCATCGAGCGCGTGAGCCGCCCGGGCCTGCGCATCTACAAGGGCCGCGACGCCATTCCCCAGGTGCAGAACGGCCTGGGCGTCGCGATCGTGACCACGCCGCGTGGCGTGATGACCGACCGCAAGGCGCGCGCAAGCGGCGTCGGCGGCGAAGTCATCTGCTACGTCGCCTAACCAGAAGGAACGGAAATGTCCCGCATCGGAAAAATGCCGGTCGCCGTCCCGCAAGGCGTGGACGTGCAGGTCAAGGACGACCAGATCAGCGTCAAGGGCAAGGGCGGCCAGCTGTCGCTCGCGCAAAACGCGCTGGTCAAGGTGTCGAGCAAGGACGGCAAGCTGTCGTTCGAGCCCGCCAACGAATCGCGTGAAGCCAACGCCATGAGCGGCACGATGCGCCAGCTCGTGAACAACATGGTCAACGGCGTGACCACCGGCTTCGAGCGCAAGCTCACGCTGGTCGGCGTGGGTTACCGCGCCGCCGCGCAAGGCAACAAGCTGAACCTCACCGTCGGCTATTCGCACCCCGTGAACGTCGAGATGCCCGCGGGCATCACGGTGGCCACGCCGGTTCCCACCGAGATCGTGATCAAGGGCGCCGACCGCCAGCGCGTCGGCCAGCTCGCCGCGGAGATCCGCGCCGTGCGCCCGCCCGAGCCCTACAAGGGCAAGGGCATCCGCTACGCGGACGAGAAGATCACGCTCAAGGAAACCAAGAAGAAATAAGGAGCGCACGCATGTTGACCAAGAAAGAACAGCGTCAGCGCCGCGCGCGCCAGACCCGCATCCGCATCGCGACGCAGGTCACCCCGCGCCTGACGGTGAACCGCACCAACCTGCACATCTACGCGCAGATCATCTCCGACGACGGCACGAAGGTGCTGGCGGCGGCGTCGACCTCGCAAGCCGACCTGCGCAAGTCGCTGGGCGCTGCGGGCAAGGGCGGCAACAAGGCGGCCGCCGAACAGGTCGGCAAGCTGATCGCCGAGCGCGCGAAAGCCGCCGGCATCGAGAAGGTCGCCTTCGACCGTTCCGGTTTCGCGTACCACGGCCGCGTGAAGGCGCTGGCCGATGCCGCGCGCGCCGCGGGCCTCCAGTTCTAAAGGATACGCAAGATGGCACGAGTTCAAGCCAAGACGCAGGGTGACGGTCCCGAAGACGGCCTGAAGGAAAAGATGATCGCGGTCAACCGCGTGACCAAGGTGGTGAAGGGTGGCCGCATCCTCGGCTTCGCCGCGCTCACCGTGGTCGGCGACAACGACGGCCGCGTCGGCATGGGCAAGGGCAAGTCCAAGGAAGTGCCCGCTGCCGTGCAGAAGGCGATGGAAGAAGCCCGCCGCAACATGACCAAGGTGTCGCTCAAGAGCGGCACGCTGCACCACACGGTGTTCGGCCAGCACGGCGCGGCCCGCGTGATGATGATGCCGGCCCCCAAGGGCACGGGCATCATCGCCGGCGGCCCGATGCGCGCGGTGTTCGAAGTCATGGGCGTCACCGACATCGTGGCCAAGAGCCACGGCTCGACCAACCCGTACAACCTGGTTCGCGCCACGTTCGACGCGCTGAAGAAGTCCACGACCCCTTCGGAAGTGGCGGCCAAGCGCGGCAAGTCGGTCGAAGAAATCTTCGCCTGACCGGAGCACTGACATGGCAAAGCAAGAAGCAAAGACGGTCAAGGTCCAGCTGGTGCGCAGCCCGATCGGCTGCAAGGCGGACCA
>DATBPW010000158.1:0-6442 GCA_036561125.1 Ramlibacter sp.
GCGGTGGTCCAGGGCATGAAGTACCTGGGCGACCTCGACGTGTACTCGCTGCAGGAGCTGCACTCGCAGCTCGCGTGACGCGCATGCAGGGCCGCATCGTCGAACTCGGCGTGCGTGACTGGCACGCGCCCGGCAGCGATCGGGAGTGGATCGCCGCCGTGGAGGACGGCAAGGTGCTGTATTTCCCGCAGCTCGTGTTCGAGCTGTCGAACGAAGAGCGCGCGCTGCTCAAGCCCGAGCTGCTTGCGCCCGGCGTGCGCAACATCAGCTGGGACACTCGGCGCGGGCTCAAAGGGGTCGCAGGCGATGAGACCGTGCAGGCGAGCGTCACGCAACTCGTGTCGCGGTTCGCCGCGCAGGCGGCGGCGCTCGTGCATGGCCTGTTCCCCGCTTATGGGTCGCACCTGCGCGCGGCGCCGGCCAGCCTGCGCCCGACCTCGGTCGCGAACCGCAGGCAATCGGTTCGCGCGGACGACCGGCGCCTGCACGTCGATGCGTTTCCCTCACGGCCGAACTACGGCGAGCGGATTCTTCGCGTGTTCGCAAATGTGAACCCGGATGGGGAGCCGCGCGTGTGGCGCGTGGGCGAGCCGTTCGAGGATGTGGCTCGGCGCTTCGTGCCGCAAGCTGCGCCGTATTCGCGCTGGCAGGCGCGGCTGCTCCACGCGCTGCACGTCACCAAGTCGCTGCGCAGCGAATACGACCATTTGATGCTGCAGATGCACGACCGCATGAAGGCGGACGACGAGTACCAGCGCGACTGCCCGCAAGTGACGATGCCGTTCCCGCCCGGCTCGGCCTGGGTCTGCTTTTCCGACCAGACGGTGCACGCTGCAATGTCGGGCCAGTACATGATGGAACAGACGTTCCACCTGCCGGCCGCGAAGCAATACAATCCGGACATGAGCCCGCTGGCCATCCTCGGCCGGCTGGCCGGGCACCCGGTCATCTAGGGCTGCCCAACGACATCCGCCGGACGCACCGTCCGGCGTTTCTTTTGAGAATTCCCGGACAGCGATTCGAAACATGGCCACGATTCCCATCACCACGCGCGGCGCCGAAATGCTGAAGACCGAGCTTCACCGCCTGAAGACGGTGGACCGCCGCACCGTCATCCAGGCCATCGCCGAGGCCCGCTCGCACGGCGACCTGTCGGAGAACGCCGAGTACGACGCGGCGAAGGACCGCCAGGCGTTCATCGAAGGCCGCATCCGCGAGCTCGAAGGCAAGCTCGCGGCGGCGCAGGTCATCGACCCGTCCACGCTCGACGCGCACGGCAAGGTCGTCTTCGGCGCCACCGTCGAACTCGAGGCGGAGGCCTCCGGCGAGCAGGTCCAGTACCAGATCGTCGGCGAGGACGAGGCCGACCTGAAGCAGGGCCTGATCAACGTGTCCAGCCCGATCGCGCGCGCGCTGATCGGCAAGGAGGAAGGCGACACGGCCGAAGTGCAGACGCCCGGCGGCATCAAGCGCTACGAGATCGTCGCCGTCCACTACCGCTAGGAATGTCGGCCCCCACGCGCGATGCGCTGCCCCCCGACGGGGCGCGAGCCTCCTCCGGGCGGCCGAGCGGAGGCTCCTGGAAAGATCGCGCGCCACTGCTGGCCGCCGCGCTCTGGTGGGGCAGCCTCACGGCCGTCGGTTTCATCGCGGTGCCGCTGCTGTTCGCGAACCTGCCCACGGCCACGGCCGGACATGTCGCGGCGCGACTCTTCACGGGCCAGACGTGGACGTCGATCGGATGCGGCATGCTCGTGCTGATCGCCGCGCGCTCGAACGAAGAGGGCTCGAGCCTGGACTGGGGCCGCGGCGCCATCGGCTTCGTGATCGCGGGCCTGCTGCTCGCGATCCTGGGCGAATTCGCGGTCGCGCCGCACATCGTGGCACGCCAGGACCTTGCGTTCTGGCACACGGCCGGGACGGCGTTCTACGCCTTGCAGTGGGTGTGCGCGCTGGTGGTGCTGTGGAAAGTCAGCGCGCGGACTTCTTGACCGATTTCTGCTTGGCGCCGCGGGCTTTCTTGACCTTGCCGCCGGGCGTGAGGCGCTGGTTGCCGAGCACGCGGACGGTCTTCACTTCGGGGCGTTGCCCGCCGCGCGAGCTGTACTTCAGCACCTTGTATTCGCGCGGGCCGGCCTTGCGGTCTTCGTCGACTTCGCGTTCCTTCTTCGGCTTCGGCCGCCAGAACACCAGGAGCTTGCCGATGTGCTGGATCTGCGCCGCGCCAAGTTCGTCGGCGATCTCGCCGTACATGCGCTCGCGTTCGAGCCGCTCGTCGCCGAAAACGCGCACCTTGACGAGGCCGTGGGCTTTCAGCGCCGCATCGATCTCGTTCTTGACCGCAGGCGTGAGGCCGTCGGCGCCGACCATGACGACGGGGTCGAGGTGATGCGCCTCGGCGCGATGGACCTTGCGGTCCGCAATGGAAAGTTCGATGCGCGGCATGTGCGTATTATCGTTGTGCGATGAAGATCAAGACCAAAAGCAAGAAGGTCAACAAGGCGTGGCTCAACGACCACGTGAACGACCCGTACGTGAAGCTCGCGCAGAAGGAGGGCTTTCGCGCGCGCGCGGCGTACAAGCTCAAGGAGATCGACGAGACGCTGCGGCTCATCAAGCCGGGCGACGTGGTCGTCGACCTCGGTTCCGCGCCGGGTGCGTGGAGCCAGTACGTGCGCCGCAAGTTCGCGCCCGAAGGCGCGGCGGTGGGCGAGCTGAACGGCACGCTCATCGCGCTGGACATCCTGCCGATGGAGCCGGTCGAGGGCGTGACGTTCCTGCAAGGCGACTTGCGCGAGGATGCGGTGCTGCAGCGGCTGCACGAAGCGCTGCGGGGTCGGCCCGTCGATGTCGTGGTCTCGGACATGGCGCCGAACCTGTCGGGCATCGAATCGGCCGACGCCGCACGCATCGCGCACCTGGTCGAACTGGCGGTCGAGTTCTCCAAATCGCACCTCAAGCCGGGCGGCGCGCTGGTCGTGAAGCTGTTCCACGGCAGCGGCTACAGCCAGCTCGTGAAGCTGTTCAAGGAAACTTTCCGCAGCGTGAAGCCTCTCAAACCGAAGGCGTCCCGCGACAAGTCGTCCGAAACCTTCCTTGTAGGCGTCGGGCTCAAGGCACCCGGATAGCCCTCCTTGCACGGGGCGGTCCCCCCTTCTGACGAAGGTCAATTCCCCGGGGGGCGAAAATGCATCAGCTCGCACCTTGAAACCCCTAGAATGGGTGTCAAGTAGGGCTGACCCCTCTCTCCCTCTCACGTCGTCCGGAGACACGAGTTTGAACAATCAGTGGTTTTCGAAAATCGCCGTCTGGCTGGTGATCGCACTCGTGCTCTTCACGGTCTTCAAGCAATTCGACACGCGCGGCGCGGCCGGCGCGTCCCAGGTCGGGTATTCCGATTTCCTCGACCAGGTGCACAACCACCAGATCAAGCAGGCGATCATCCAGGAAGGCTCGGCGGGCAGCACGGAGATCGTCGCGGTCACCACCGACGACCGCAAGGAGCGCACGACCGCGACCTACCTCGACAAGGGCCTGATCGGCGACCTGATCAACGCCGGCGTCAAGTTCGACGTCAAGCCGCGCGAAGAAGGCTCGCTGCTCATGACGCTGCTCGTGTCGTGGGGGCCGATGCTGCTGCTGATCGGCGTGTGGATCTATTTCATGCGGCAGATGCAGGGCGGCGGAAAAGGCGGGGCCTTCTCCTTCGGCAAGAGCAAGGCCCGCATGCTCGACGAGAACAACAACACGATCACTTTCGCCGACGTCGCCGGCTGCGACGAGGCGAAAGAGGAAGTCAAGGAAGTCGTCGACTTCCTGAAAGACCCGCAGAAATTCCAGAAGCTCGGCGGGCGCATCCCGCGCGGCCTGCTGCTGGTCGGCCCCCCGGGCACCGGCAAGACGCTGCTGGCCAAGGGCATCGCCGGCGAGGCGAAGGTGCCGTTCTTCTCGATCTCCGGTTCGGACTTCGTCGAGATGTTCGTCGGCGTGGGTGCGGCCCGTGTGCGCGACATGTTCGAGAACGCCAAGAAGAACGCGCCGTGCATCATCTTCATCGATGAAATCGACGCGGTCGGCCGCCAGCGCGGCGCGGGCCTCGGCGGCGGCAACGACGAGCGCGAGCAGACGCTCAACCAGATGCTCGTCGAGATGGACGGCTTCGAGACCAACCTCGGCGTGATCGTCGTGGCTGCGACCAACCGCCCCGACATCCTCGACGCCGCACTGCTGCGCCCCGGCCGTTTCGACCGCCAGGTCTACGTGACGCTGCCCGACATCCGCGGCCGCGAGCAGATCCTCAACGTCCACATGCGCAAGGTGCCGATCGGCCAGGACGTCAACGCGGCGATCATCGCGCGCGGCACGCCGGGCATGTCGGGCGCCGATCTCGCCAACCTCTGCAACGAAGCCGCGCTGATGGCCGCCCGCCGCAACGCTCGCGTCGTGGAGATGCAGGACTTCGAGAAGGCCAAGGACAAGATCATCATGGGCCCGGAGCGCAAGTCCATGGTCATGCCCGAAGAAGAGCGCCGCAACACGGCGTACCACGAGTCGGGCCACGCGATCATCGGCAAGCTGCTGCCCAAGTGCGACCCGGTGCACAAGGTCACCATCATCCCGCGCGGCCGGGCGCTCGGCGTGACGATGAGCCTGCCCGAGAAGGACCGCTACAGCTACGACCGCGAGTACATGCTCAACCAGATCGCCATGCTGTTCGGCGGGCGCATCGCGGAAGAGGTGTTCATGAACCAGATGACCACCGGCGCTTCGAACGACTTCGAGCGTGCGACGCACCTGGCCCGCGACATGGTGATGCGCTACGGCATGAGCGACGCGCTCGGCCCGATGGTCTATGCGGAGAACGAAGGCGAAGTCTTCCTCGGCCGCTCGGTCACGAAGACCACCAACATTTCCGAGACCACGATGCAGAAGGTCGACGCGGAAGTGCGCCGCATCATCGACGAGCAGTACGCGCTGGCGCGCAAGCTCATCGAGGACAGCAGCGACAAGATGCACGCGATGGCGAAGGCGCTGCTCGAGTGGGAAACCATCGACAGCGAACAGCTCGACGACATCATGGCCGGCCGCGAGCCGCGCCCGCCCAAGGACTTCACGCCGCGCACGCCGGGCTCGCCCGGGACAGGCGGGCAAGTCGCGGACAATCCCGCGCCCAACGTCGCCTGACGGCCGGATAGTCTGGAAGAGTCGAAGGGGCCCTGCGGGGCCCCTTTGCACGACAATCGCCTCATGCATTGGCAGACGGCCCGCTTCCGCATCGACCTCGCGCACCCGGTAGTGATGGGCATCGTGAACGTCACGCCCGATTCGTTCTCGGACGGCGGGCGGCACGCGAGCACACGCGCCGCGCTTGCGCACTGCGAAGAGCTCGTCGTGCAAGGGGCGCACATCCTGGACATCGGCGGCGAATCGAGCCGGCCGGGCACGCCGGGCGTGCCGCTGGATGAGGAGAGGGCGCGCGTGATGCCGGTGCTGCGCGAAGCCGCCGCTCTCGGCGTGCCGGTTTCGGTCGACACGTACAAGCCCGAAATCATGCGCGAGGCGCTCGATCTCGGCGCCGACATCATCAACGACATCTGGGGCTTGCGCCGCGACGGCGCGATCGACGCGATCGCCGCACATCCTGCGTGCGGCGTGTGCATCATGCACATGCACGGCGAGCCGCGCACGATGCAGCGCGAGCCGATGCAAGGCGATGCGGTGGCGCAGGTGCGCGAGTTCCTCGCGCTGCAGTCAGGCGCGCTGCGTGCGCGAGGCGTGGATGCCGCGCGCATTGCCTGGGATCCCGGCATCGGCTTCGGCAAGACCGCAGAACAGAATTTCGCATTGCTCGCGCGCCAGCGCGAGCTGCTCGCGGGTTACCCGCTGGTGGTGGGCTGGTCGCGCAAGTCGTCGCTCGGGGCCGTCACGGGCCTGCCCGTCAACGAGCGCCTCGCGCCGAGCGTCGCCGCCGCGGTGCTGGCGGTCGCCAACGGCGCGCGCGTGGTGCGCGTGCACGACGTCAAGGAAACCGTCGCCGCGCTGAAGGTGTACAACGCCATGGAGTCACAACAATGAGCAGGACCTATTTCGGAACGGACGGCATCCGCGGCACCGTCGGCACGCCGCCGATCACGCCGGATTTCGTGTTGCGCCTGGCGCATGCCGTCGGGCGTGTGCTCAAGCGCAAGGAGCAGCGCCCGACCGTGCTGATCGGCAAGGACACGCGCATCTCCGGCTACATGCTCGAGAGCGCGCTGGAATCGGGCTTCAACTCCGCCGGCGTCGACGTGGTGCTGCTCGGCCCGCTGCCGACGCCCGGCGTCGCTTACCTCACGCGGGCGCAACGCGCGAGCCTGGGCGTCGTCATCAGTGCGAGCCACAACGCGTATCCCGACAACGGCATCAAGTTCTTCAGCGCGCAAGGCACCAAGCTGCCCGACGA
>DATBPW010000159.1:0-9124 GCA_036561125.1 Ramlibacter sp.
CGCTGCCGCGGAAGATCATTCGATCTCCACCTCGCCCTCGATTTCCACCGGGATGTCGAACGGCAGTTCGGCCAGGCCCACTGCGCTGCGTGCGTGCGCGCCACGTTCGGCACCGAACACGTCGACGATCAGCTCGGTGAACCCGTTGATCACCGCGGGCTGCCGGTTGAAGCCCGGCGCGGAGTTCACCATGCCGAACACCCGCGTCCACGCTGCGATGCGATCGAGGCTGCCGAGCTCGCGTTGCAAGCTGCCGAGGATCGCGAGCCCGGTCAGCCGCGCCGCGTGATACGCCTGCTCCGGCGTGACGTCGCGCCCCACCTTGCCGAGCGGTTGCGCGAGCGAGCCGTCGGCTTCGGTCGGCCCGTGGCCCGAGAAGATCGCGCGCTTGCCGCGCACGCGCACCCACGGGAACGGCAGCTGGGCGCCGGGCGGCAGTTGCAACGGCTGCGGGATTGCGAGCCCGAGCGCGGCGATGCGGTCTTCGATGCGGCTCAATGCGCCAGCACCTGCCATGCGATGCACACGCAGGACAACCAGCCCGCGGTGAATGCCAGTGTCCGCACCCACGGCCAGCCCGCGGTGTAGGCGACGGCGTGCAGCACGCGCGCCCAGAAATACACCTTGGCCGAGCCGGCGATCGCGGCGTCTGAGATGCCGGCGGCATTCGCGACGAGGACCAGGGCCGCGAAGAGCACGAGGTTTTCCACGGCGTTGTAATGCGCCTTCTTCAGGCGCTGCGCCCATTCGCTCTGTGGTTTCGGGTTGGCGGGATAGCCCACCGTGTCCATCAGGCCCCAGACCTTCGTGCGGTCCAGGATGTAGGGAACCCACAGCAGGCCGGTGAACGCGGTCACCAGGGCCAGGTACCACAGCTCCGTCTTCATGAGTCGCTCCTCTTCGTTGGTATGGCCGGGAATATAGGCCGAAGAGGGCGCGGGCGCTACATCCCCATGACTTCCGCGAAAGTCTCCGCGCCTTCGGTCGATTGCTGCTGCAGCGACCACATCTCGGCGTAGCGGCCGCCCTTGGCGAGCAACTGCGCGTGCGTGCCGCGCTCGATGATGCGGCCGGCATCCATCACGAGAATCTCGTGCGCGTCGACCACCGTGGACAGCCGATGCGCGATGACGAGCGCTGTCTTGTGCTCCGCGATGTTCTTCAACTCCGCCTGGATCGCGCGCTCGTTGGCCGAGTCCAGCGCCGACGTGGCTTCGTCGAAGATCATGATCGGCGGGTTCTTGAGCAGCGTGCGCGCGATGGCCACGCGCTGCTTCTCGCCACCGGACAGTTTCAGCCCGCGCTCGCCCACCATCGTCCCGTATTGCTGCGGCGTGGAGACGATGAAGTCGTGGATGCGCGCGGCGCGGGCGGCTTCGATCACTTCGTCGTGCGTCGCACCCGGGCGGCCGTACGCGATGTTGTATTCCACGGTGTCGTTGAACAGCACCGTGTCCTGCGGGACGATGCCGATCGAGCTGCGCAGGCTCGCCTGCGTGACGTCGCGGACGTCGTGGCCGGCGATGCTGATGCTGCCATCCTTCACGTCGTAGAAGCGGTACAGCAGGCGCGCGAGCGTGGACTTGCCCGAGCCCGAGGGGCCCACCACCGCAACCGTCTTGCCGGCGGGGATTTCGAAAGAGACGTCGTGCAGGATCGTGCGCGCGGGTTCGTAGGCGAAGTTGACGTGGTCGAAGCGGACGGTCCATTGAAGACCCTCACCCCGGCCCTCTCCCGCAAGCGGGAGAGGGAGTGAAATGGCGTCCTCCTTGTCCGCAACTTCACGTTGCCGGTCCATCAGCAGGAACATCTTGTCCAGGTCCGTCAGGCTCTGCTTGATCTCGCGGTACAACACCCCGAGGAAGTTGAGCGGGATGTACAGCTGGATCATGAACGCGTTGACCATCACCAGGTCGCCGAGCGTCATGCGCTGCTCGACCACGCCTTGCGTCGCGCGCCACAGCATCGCGACGAGGCCGATCGCGATGATCAATTGCTGGCCCGTGTTGAGCATCGACAGCGAGGTCTGCGCCTTCAGCCGCGAGCGGCGCAGGCGCTCCAGGCTTTCGTCGTAGCGCTTCGCCTCGAAGCCCTCGTTGTTGAAGTACTTGACCGTCTCGTAATTGAGCAGCGAGTCCACGGCCTTCGTGTGCGCGGCCGAGTCGAATTCGTTGGCCTCGCGGCGGAACTTGGTGCGCCACTCGGTGATGCTCACCGTGAAAACCACGTACACCACCAGCGCCGCGATCGTGATCCACGCGAACATCGCGTCGAATTTCACCGCGAGGATGGAGAGCACCAGCGTGACCTCGATGAAGGTCGGCACGATGCTGTAGAGCGAATACGAGATCAGCGATTCGATGCCGCGCACGCCGCGCTCGATGTCGCGCGTCATGCCGCCGGTCTGGCGCTCGAGGTGGAAGCGCAGCGACAGCGAATGCAGGTGCTGGAAGGTCTCCAGCGCGATCTTGCGCGCGGCGCCTTGCGTGGCCTTCGCGAAGACGAGCTCGCGCAGTTCCGTGAACAGGGACGTCGACAGGCGCAGCAGCCCGTACGCGAGCAGCAGCCCCGCCGGGACGACGAGCAGTGCCTTGGGGTCGCCGGGGTGGATGCTCATCGCATCGATGAGCTTCTTGAGCAGCACCGGCACGCCCACGTTGGCCAGCTTCGCGCCGATCATGAAGACCAGCGCCGCGATCGCGCGGCCCTTGTACTCCCACAGGTAGGGCAGCAGGCGGCTGAGCGTGTTCCAGTCGGTGTGCTCGCGCGCCGGCGCGGCGGCGCCGGGCGCGTTGGGGATGTAGCGGGACGAAAGTTCGCCGGAGCGGCGCATTGGGGGAGAATCCTTGTTCAGGAGATTGTGCCCATGTCGACGAACTCAAGTGCGCATGTGGATTTGCCCACCGACAAGGAACTGGTGCTCAAGGTGATCCCGCTGCCGGCGGACACCAACGGCAACGGCGACATCTTCGGCGGCTGGGTCATGGCCCAGGTCGACCTGGCGGGCTCGGTGCTGCCAGCGCGCTTCACGAAGGGGCGCATGGCGACGGTGGCCGTCAACGAATTCGTGTTCAAGCAGCCGGTGCGGGTGGGCGACATCCTGAGCTTCTTCTCGGAGGTCACGCGCATCGGGCGCACGTCGGTCACCGTGAAGGTCGAGGTGTTCGCCGAACGCCATCATGCACAAGGGCAGTACGTGAAGGTGACGGAAGCCAGCGTCACCTACGTGGCGATCGACGACAAGGGCCGGCCGCGCGAGATCCCGAAGTGACCTAGAACTTGCCGTGCCGGCCTTCGCCCGACGCGAAGCGCTGCGCCCCTTCGATGCCGTCCGCGATGCGGTGCTTGCTGCGCTCCCACTCGTCATGCAGCGCATCGGCGAGCGGCTTGTCCCATTGTTCGTACGCGTTCATGCGATCGGCGAGCATCGTCGCCTGCGGGAACTTCGACAGCTGCAACGCGAGCTCGATCGCCGCATCGCGTGACTTCCCTTTCGGCACCACGCGATTCGCCAGCCCCATCTGCAGCGCCTCCGCCGCTTCCACCTTGCGGCCGGTGAGGATCAGGTCCATCGCGTGCCCCATGCCCACGAGACGCGGCAGGCGCACGGTGCCGCCGTCGATCAGCGGCACGCCGAAGCGCCGGCAGTACACGCCGAAGTAGGCGTCGTCTTCCATCACGCGCATGTCGCACCACAGAGCGAGCTCCATGCCGCCGGCGACGGCCGCACCCGAAACCGCGGCGATCACCGGCTTCGAGAGCACGAGGCGCGTCGGGCCCATCGGTCCCAGCGGCTGTTCGTCGCTCGCATCGAAGTCGAGTTGGTCGAGCGACGAGCCCGCGAGCTTCGCGCCGGCCTGGAGGTCCCAGCCGGCGCAGAAATGGCCGTTCGCGCCATGGAATACCGCGACACGGGCCGAGTCGTCGGCGTCGAAAGCGAGGAACGCTTCGTGCAAGGCTTGCGCGGTCGCCGCATCGACCGCATTGCGCACGTCGGGCCGGTCGAGCGTGACGACGGTGACGGGGCCGAGATGTTCGATGGTGACGCTGTCCGGCATCGTGCGCTCCTGGTTCAGGCCGTTTCCCCAGCCGGTGACCGCGACGATGCAGATGCCCCGAAGGCGACGATCAACCCGGGCCGGGAAACGACACTGCGCATTCGAGGCACTTTATAGTGCATTCGATGACGCCCCAACCCCCGTCGTCGCAACAGGACAAGGCCTTGCTCGGCCTGGTCCTCGTTGCGACGCTGATGTTCGCTCTCGTCCTGTGGCCGTTGGTGGGGGCCTTGTCGTGGGCGGTGTTCCTCGCGGTCGTCTTCGCGCCGCTGCAGGAACGGGTGGCGACGCGGCTGGGCGGGCGGCGCGGCTGGGCTGCGCTGGCGACGCTCGCGTTGATCGTCGTGAGCGTGCTGCTGCCCGTCGCGCTGCTCAGCGGCGGCGTCGCGCACGACGCCGCCGCGTTCTACTCGCGCCTGAAGTCCGGGGACTTTTCGTTCGCCGAGGCGTTCCAGCAAGTCGTGGCGGTGCTGCCGGAGTGGGCGCGCAGCGGCCTGTCGCGCCTGGGGATCGAGGACTTGGCCGCGTTGCAGGGCAAGCTGGCGGAAGCCCTGGGGCGCAGCAGCAGCGCGGTCACCCAGCGCGTGTTCGTCATCGGCCAGGGCACGCTGGCATTCGTCGTGAACTTCTTCGTGATGCTCTACCTGCTGTTCTTCTTCCTGCGCGACGGCCGCTCGCTGGCCGCCGGCGTCGAAAAGGCGCTGCCGCTGTCGCCGCAGCACACGCGGCGCGTGGCGAAGGAATTCGTCACCGTCGTGCGCGCGACCGTGAAGGGCCACGTCGTCGTCGCGCTGATCCAGGGCACGCTCGGCTGGCTCGCTTTCTGGTTCCTCGACATCAACTCCCCCCTGCTGTGGGGCGCGGCGATGGCGGTGCTCTCGTTCGTGCCCGCCGTCGGCGCGGCGCTGGTGTGGGCGCCCGTCGCGGTGTACCTCGTCGCGACGGGGTCGCTCTGGGCGGGCATCGGCCTGGCGCTGTGGGGCGTGCTGGTCATCGGCCTGGTCGACAACGTGCTGCGGCCGATCCTCGTCGGCAAGGGCACGCGCATGCCCGACTGGCTGGTGCTCGTGGCGACACTCGGCGGCCTGGCCGTGTTCGGCCTGCAGGGGTTCGTGCTGGGTCCGGTCGTCGCTGCGATCTTCATCGCAGCCTGGGAAATCTTCGCGGATTCGCGAGGCTGACTTACCAAACGATTGTTTGGTATAGTCCGCCCATGCCCGCCCGCAACACCCACGCCGACAGCCGCCTGCCGCTGGTGCTGAACGAGGCCGCGCGGCTGTTCCGCGCGCACGGCTACGAAGGCACGACGATGCGCGAACTCGCGAAGGCGACCGGCATGCTGCCCGGCTCGCTGTACTGCCACTTCGCGAACAAGGACGAACTGCTGCGCGCCGTGTACCTGCGTGGTGTCGAGCAGATCAGCGAAGCCGTGCGCACCGCCACGCAGCGCCACGACGACCCGTGGGACCGTCTCGAAGCGGCCTGCGTCGCGCACCTCGAGGCGATCCTGCGCGACGACGATTACGCGCAGGTCGTGATCCGAGTGCGGCCGGGCGACGCGCCCGCCGTGCAGAAAGACCTGATCGAGCTGCGCAACCGCTACGAAGCCGTGTTCGACGTGCTCGTGCGCGACTTACCGCTCGCGCGCGGCACCGATCGCGCCGCGCTGCGCCTGATGCTGATGGGCGCGCTCAACTGGTCGCAGACCTGGTATCGCCCCGGCGGGCGCCTGAATCCGCGCACCATCGCCCGCAAGTTCACCGCCCTGCTGCGCCAGGGCCAGGAGGTCGCCGCATGATCCCGAAAGTCCTCGTCACCAAGATCGGCTTCGACGGCCATGACCGCGGCAGCCGCGTCGTCGCGGCGGGCCTGCGCGACGCCGGCATGGAAGTGATCTACACGCCGCCGTGGCAGGAGATTGCCGCGGTGGTGAAGCTCGCGCTGGAAGAAGACGTCGACGTGATCGGCATCTCGTCGCTCGCGACCGACCACCTGATCGTGCCGAAGCTGATGGCGGCGCTCAAGGAAGCGGGCCTGGGCGACGTCGGTGTCGTCGTCGGCGGCATCGTGCCCGACCAGGACGAGCCCGTGCTGCTCGAAAGCGGCGTCGCGCGCGTGTTCCATCCGGGCGCGACCATGGCCGACATCGCCGCTTGCGTGCGCGACCTAGCACGCGCCACGCGCGACAAGCGCACCCACGCCTGAACGCCGGAGACATCGCATGAACAAGCCCGTCGAGTCCTCGAACCTGTTCGCCTACACCGAAGCCTACGAAAACTGGCAGCGCGACTACGCGCAGTCCATCGGCGACGACAAGCAGGTGCGCAACCGCTCCGGCGTGCCGGTCAAGCCGCTGTACACGGCGCTCGATTGGGATGCGTCGCAACGCGCGGCCGAACTCGGCATGCCCGGCCAGCCGCCGTACACGCGCGGCATCTACGCCACGATGCACCGCGGCCGCACGTGGTCGCAGCGGCAGCTCGTGGGCCTGGGCACGCCCGCCGAATTCAACACGCGCCTGCTCGAGATGATGGCGGGCGGCGCGAACGCCGTGTCGCTGATCCCGTGCAACTCGGTGTTCCGCGGCTACGACATGGACGAGTCGCACATCGAGCTGCTCGGCACCTGCGGCACCGTCGTCAACACCGCGGACCACATGGACCGCGCGCTGCAAGGCGTGGACCTGGTGCGCACGTCGTGCGCGATGAACGACCCGTCGCCCTTCACGTTGCTCGCATTCCTGCTCGCGGTCGCGCGGCGCCGCGGCGTCGACTGGGCGGCGATCACCGGCACATCGAACCAGAGCGACTACCTGAGCCACTACGTCGCCAACCACATGTTCTTCCGCATCGCGCTGCCCGGCGCGCGGCGCATCCTCGCGGACCACATCGACTTCTGCAACAGCCACGTACCGCGCTGGAACCCGATGTCGGTGGTGGGCCAGCATATGCAGCAGGCCGGCGCGACGCCGGCCGAAGCGGTCGCGTTCACGTTGTCCACCGCGATCCAGAACGCGCGCGACTGCATCGAGCGCGGCATGGACCCCGACGCGTTCCTGCCGCGCTTCACGTTCTTCTTCGACATCTCGGTCAGCTTCTTCGAGGAGGTCGCGAAGTTCCGCGCGGCGCGGCGCATCTGGGCGCGCGTGACGCGCGAGCAGCTCGGCGCGAAGGACCCGAAGTCGTGGCGCTTCAAGTTCCACGCGCAGACGTCGGGCGTGGACCTCACGCGCCAGCAGCCGCTGAACAACATCGCGCGCGTCACCGTGCAGGCGATGGCCGGCATCCTCGGCGGCCTGCAGTCGCTGCACACCGACGCGTACGACGAAGCGCTGTCGGTGCCGAGCGAATTCGGCGCGCGCATCGCCGTCGCCACACAGAACATCCTGCGCGAAGAGGCGCACCTGACGGACGTGATCGACCCGCTGGGCGGCAGCTTCTACCTCGAGACGCTCACGGACCAGATGGAAGCCGAGGTCCTGCGCGTGATGAGGAGCGTCGAGGACGCGGGCGGCATGTACAAGGCCGTCGAATCGGGACTGGTGCAGCGCATGGTCGGCGAATCCGCCGCGCGCTTCCAGCGCCAGGTGGAAAGCGGCGAGCAGACCGTCGTCGGCGTCAATGCGTACCAGGTGGAGGAAGACAGCAGCGCGCGCCCGATCAACCTGCGGCCCGATCGCGCCGCGATGGAAAGCTTCGTCGCCGACTTCAAGGCGTACAAGGCGGCGCGCTCTCGATCGGCGGTGCAGTCGGCGCTCGATGCGATCGCGCGCGCGGCCGCGGATCCGCGCGACAACATCTTCGCGCGCGTGGTCGAAGCGGCGCAGGCCGGCTGCACGCACGGCGAGGTGTGCGGCACGCTGCGGCGCGAGCTGGGCTTCGGCAACGTGCAGGCGATCGTGTGAAGGCTGCGATGCCCGGCACCGGCGAGGACGCGCAGCTCGCGGCGGTGCGCAGCGGCGACCGCCGCGCGATCGCGCGCTTGCTCAGCCGCATCGAGCGCGGCGAGGTGTCGCCGGTCCAGGTCCGGCGCCTGTTCTCCGCGCATCTCGGCACGCACGTGGTGGGCCTGACCGGCGCGCCGGGCGCGGGCAAGTCGACGTTGCTGCATGCGCTGCTCGGCGAATTGCTGGCGCGCGGGCAGCGCATCGCAGTGATCGCGGTGGATCCATCGAGCCCGATCAGCGGCGGCGCCGTGCTTGGCGACCGCGTGCGCATGGGCGTGCACGGCGACCATCCGGATGTCTTCATCCGCTCCGTCGCGGCGCGCGGCCATCTCGGCGGGCTCGCGCAGAGCACCGAAGCGATGGTCGACGTGCTCGATGCAGCGGGGTTCGACACCGTGATCGTGGAGACCGTCGGTGCCGGCCAATCCGAGGTCGAGATCATGCGCGTGGCCGACACGCGCATCGTCGCGTGCCCGCCGGGCCTGGGCGACAACGTGCAGTCGATCAAGGCCGGCATCCTGGAGATCGCCGACGTGCTCGTCGTGACCAAGGGCGACCTGCCCGGCGCCGAGACAACATCGCGCGACCTGCGCGACATGCTGCATCTGCGCGCGCGCGGTGCGGAGGGTGCGTGGAAGGTGCCGGTGGTGTCGACGAGCGCGACGACGGGCGACGGCATCGCAGAGCTGGCGGACCAGGTGGCGGCGCATGCGACCGCCACGGGACACGGCCGGCGTCTCGTGGCCCACATGCAATCGAAGCCGATCGACGCCAACGACCCGGCAGCCGTGCGTGTCGAGCGCCTGTTCTCTGCGGACCCGTTCGCGGCATCGCTGGCCATGCGCCTTGTCGCGGCAGGCGAAGGAACCGCCACCGTGGCGCTGACGCTGGCGCCCGCGCACATCAATTTCAACGGCACGTGCCACGGCGGCGTGACCTTCGCGCTCGCGGACACGGCGTTCGGCCTCGCATCGAACTCGCACGGCGTGGTCGCAGCCGGCATCGACGCGCACATCACCTACCAGAACCCGTCGTTCGCGGGCGACACGCTCGTCGCGCACGCGGTGGAGGTGTCGCGCTCGCGGCGGCTGGCGGTCTATCGTGTCGACGTGCGGCGCGC
>DATBPW010000160.1:0-5281 GCA_036561125.1 Ramlibacter sp.
TGCATCGAGGAGATCATCAAGCCGGTGCTGCCCAAGGAATGGCTGAAGGACACCAAGTTCCTGATCAACCCCACGGGCCGCTTCGTCATCGGCGGCCCGCAAGGCGATTGCGGCCTGACGGGCCGCAAGATCATCGTCGACACCTACGGCGGCGCCTGCCCGCACGGCGGCGGCGCGTTCTCGGGCAAGGACCCGTCGAAGGTGGACCGCTCGGCGGCGTACGCCGCGCGCTACGTGGCGAAGAACATCGTGGCCGCGGGCCTCGCGCGCCAGTGCCAGATCCAGGTGGCCTACGCAATCGGCGTCGCGCGCCCGATGAACGTCACGATCTACACCGAAGGCACGGGTGAGGTGTCCGACGACAAGATCGCGTCGCTGGTGCACGACCACTTCGACCTGCGCCCGAAGGGCATCATCCAGATGCTCGACCTGATGCGCCCGATCTACGAGAAGACCGCCGCCTACGGCCACTTCGGCCGCGAGGAGCCGGAGTTCACGTGGGAGCGCACCGACAAAGCTGCCGCGCTGCGTGCAGCGGCTGGGCTGAAGTAATGAAGCCCGGCAACCGCGCAGCGGTTCGGCAGCTTTGGTGGCCACTCATATCGCGAAGCGATGTGACGTGGGCACACAAAGCTGCCGCGCTGCGTGCAGCGGCTGGGCTGAAGTAATCGCGGTAGTCGCGCACGGCGCTCATTCGCCGACGCGGCTGGACACGCGGCTTGTCGAGCGGTCGTCCAGCGCCTGCTGCTGCCGTTCGACTTCGTGCCGTTTGAGCGCGATGTACTGCGAGCGATCCATCTCGTGGAGCTGCCGCGCGTAGCGTTCGGTCGAATCGAACCAGGTGCGGATGCGCTTGTCGAGCTGCTGGTCCGGCGGCACCGAGAGCGACGCGAGCTGCGCTTCGACGGCAAGGTAATAGCGCATGACGTTGCGCTCGATCGCGCCGCGCACGCCGCCGGTGTACGCGGGCCGCCCGTCCGCGTCCTTGCCGGCCACCGAGAAGCCGACCTTGTTCGCGCCCGCGGTGCTCAGGTAGGCCTGCATCGCGAACCGACCCATCCCGCCGTACGCATACGAATAGCTCAGGTGCATGAACGTTCGGCGGTTGTCCAGCGGCACGGCTTCGAGCGTGATGCGGTAGTCGCGCGTGCCGATCGGCCCTTCCGCCGCGGTCAGCTGCGTCTCGAAGTAATCCTGCGTCGCCGCGACCGGCCGCATCGTGAAGTCGATCTTGTAGGCCTCGTCCACCGGCTGGTCCGCCTTGCGGCCGATGCGCATCGCGAGCATCGTGCCGCCGTTCGCGCTGCGCGCCGGGTGGCAGTACTTCGTGTTGAACGGCAGGATCATGATCGAACACCAGTCGTCGGGCTGCTTGAGTGTCGATTCGAGTTGCGCGAAGGGGTGGTCCAGCACCGCGTAGACATCGCCCTTGAGCGTGTCGCCGGCCTCGGCCGAATCGATGTGGATCGGCCGGCCGTACGGATTGGTGTGCAGCTGCTCGCGCAGCTGCGTGAATTTCGAACGCAGCGAGCCCGCGTCCGCCATCGCGGCGCCGGCGGCCAGGCCGAACAGCAGCGCGGCGGCGATGCGCAGCATCGCGAGGAGCTTGCGCGCCATCATGCGTGCCTCGAGCCGTGCAGCTCGTGCCCGTGCGTGCGCGCCCGCGTGGCTTCTTCCTCCAGCACGTCCTGCACGTCGAACTGGATGCCGCCCATGAACAGCGAGTGCGGCTGCACCTCGTAGCAGAACCGCCCGCGCGCGCCGAGGTCGAGGCACATCACGAGCGTGGGCTCCGGCACCTTCTCCCACGTCTTGATCAGGCGCGCGCGAACGAGGTTGTCGGCGCACTGCAGGAACCGCAGCTTGGGGTGGTTGTGCGCGAGGTTCACGGCGTCCAGGTACGCCGCCGCGCCCTTGTTGCGCGTGTGGAAGTTGGGGGTGAGGTCGATCGTGAGGGTGAGCACGCTCGCGTCGACTTCGAGCATGAAATCGCGTCCCACCAGGCCGTCGGTCCCTTCGCCGTACTTGTAGGCCAGGTGCAGGTGCGACGGAGTCTTGCGCAGCGAATACTTCATGTTGGCTTTCTTTCTTCTCCCGTCCGCTGCCAGCTTGCGCCCCGCCCGCCTGCCGGACTGTAGGACGGCACAGGAATCGGCTGTGGGCACGCCGGGCGCGCGTGGGCTGCGGATGTGCACGCGCCCGTGCGCCCCTGGCGAGTTTTCCTACAGGCACTTCCCCCGTGTTCCGACCGCCGGGCAATGGCGCGCCCCGAAGATGGTCGATGCACGACAACCAAGGAGCAGCAAACATGGCAGAAGACAAGGACCTCAATCGCGACCCCGCCAGCGGGGAAACCGATTCGCATCCGCTCGGCACCGGCGTCGGTGCGGTGGGTGGCGCGATCGCGGGAGCGGCGGCGGGTGCAGCGGGCGGACCGGCGGGCATGGTGGTGGGCGGCGTGGTCGGCGCAGTGGTCGGCGGCCTGGCCGGCCGCGCGGCCGCGGAAGCGATCGATCCCGCCGCGGAAGAGGCGCACTGGCGCGGCAACTACGCGCGCGAGCCGTATTACGAGCAGGGCCGCACGTTCGATGACTACGCGCCCGCCTATCGCCTGGGCGTAACCGGGCGCACGCGCTACGAGGACTGGAACCTCGCCGAACCGCAGTTGCGCAGCGAATGGGACAGCCAGCGCGGCACGTCGTCGCTCGATTGGGATCGCGCGCGCCCGGCCAGCCAGGCCGCGTGGTCGCGCGTCGATTCGTCCGTGCGCGGTGCGGCCATGCCCGCCGGCGGCGCCGGAGCGGCCGCGAAGGTCGGCGCGATGCAGGGCGCGGGCGCCACCGGCGGCGACAAGGACGACATCGTCGACATGCTGCAGGAGCTCGTCGAGTGCTGCCTCGACGGCGAATACGGCTTCCGCGCCTGCGCCGAACAAGCCAGGCGCGCCGACCTGAAGACCACGTTCCTGCAGCGCGCGGACGATTGCCGGCGCGGCGCGCAGGAGCTCAACGAGCAGATCCGCGCGTGCGGCGGCGATGTCGAGGAGCACGGCAGCACCATGGGCGCGATGCACCGCGGCTGGGTGGCGGTGAAGTCCGCGCTGTCGACCTACGACGACAAGGCGGTGCTCGAGGAAGCCGAGCGCGGCGAGGACAACGCGAAGGCGCGCTACGCGAAGGCGCTGAAGACGCCCATGCCGGCGCACCTGAAGCTGATCATCGAGCAGCAGATGGAAGGCGTGCGGCGCAACCACGACCAGGTGAAGATGCTGCGCGACCAGTTCCGCATGCAGTCCTGAGCCCGGTCGTGGCGAAAGACCGCGCGTCCGGCGCGCTGAAGACCTACCGCGACAAACGCAACTTCGACGCGACGCCCGAACCCGAGTCGGGCGGCGAGCCGAACGAGCAGGCGCGCGCGTTCGTCATCCAGAAGCACTGGGCGACGCGGTTGCACTACGACTTCCGCCTCGAGCTCGAAGGCACGATGAAGAGCTGGGCGGTGCCCAAGGGCCCGAGCTACGACACGCGCGACCGGCGCATGGCGATGCCCACCGAGGACCACCCGATCTCGTACAACCGGTTCGAAGGCACGATCCCGGCCGGCAACTACGGCGCGGGCAAGGTCATCATCTGGGACAAGGGCGTGTGGCTGCCGGTGGGCGATCCGCACCAGGGCTTGCGCGACGGCCGCCTGAAGTTCGAGCTGCGCGGCCACAAGATGCACGGCCGCTGGACGCTCGTGCGCACCAGCGGCAAGGGCCAGCGCGAGGACCGCATCCCGTGGCTCCTGATCAAGGAACGCGACGAGTTCGTGCGCCCGGCGAGCGAATTCAGCGTTGTCGACGAGATGCCGGACAGCGTGCAGGACCGCGCGGACCGGCCGCCGCCGGCCGCGCCGCCACGCGCGAGTGCAGCGCCCGCAAGCGACGGCCCGCCGGCCGGGGCGAAGAAGGCGGCACTGCCGGGCGAATGCAAGCCGGAGCTCGCGACGCTCGTCGACGAAACGCCCGCGGATGCGGCGCACTGGACCTTCGAGATCAAGTTCGACGGCTACCGCATGCTCGCGCGAGCCGAGCGCGGTCGCATCAAGCTCGTCACCCGCAACGGCAATGACTGGACATCGAAGCTCGGCGCATTGAAGCAGGCGCTCGAGGCGATGGGGCTGCCGGATGGCTGGTACGACGGCGAAATCATCATGCCGGGCGAGAAAGGCGCGGCCGACTTCCAGGCGCTGCAAGGCGCGTTCGACGGCGCACGCACCGCCGACATGGTCTATTACCTGTTCGACCTGCCGTATTGCGCCGGCTACGACCTGCGCGAAGTGCCGCTCATCGAACGGCGTGCGGTGCTGCAGCGGATCGTGCAACGCAAGCCGCATCCGAATGTGCGCTTCTCCGCGGAATTCGATGCGCCGCCGCGGCAAGTGCTCGAATCCGCCTGCAAGCTCGGGCTCGAAGGCGTGATCGGCAAGCGGCGCGACTCCGCCTATGCGAACCGGCGCTCGTCCGACTGGATCAAGCTCAAGTGCGGCTTGCGCCAGGAGTTCGTGATCGGCGGCTGGACCGACCCGCAAGGCTCGCGCGCGGGCCTGGGTTCGCTGCTGCTCGGCGTGCACGACAGCGACGGCCGCTTGCAATACGCCGGCAACGTCGGCACGGGATTCAGCGACGAGACCTTGCGTGAACTGCGAGCGCGCCTGGACCAGCTCGCAGCCCCATCCAGCCCCTTCGCCGCGAACGCCACGATCCCGAAGAAGCCGCACTGGGTCAAGCCGCAGCTCGTGTGCGAGATCGCATTCGGCGAATGGACCCGCGACGGCCGCGTGCGGCACTCCGTGTTCCACGGCCTGCGCGAGGACAAGAAAGCCGCCGCGGTGGTGCGCGAGGAAGCGCGGCATGATGCGCCGGTGGACAAGCCCGCCAAGGCAGCACGCACTGCAAGGAAACCGGCGAAGGCCGCGCAGGCCGACGCGCGCTTGCCGGCAACGCTGCGCGTGAGCAACCCGGAGCGTGTCGTCGATCCGCAAAGCGGCCTGAAGAAGATCGACCTCGTGCGCTACTACGCGCTCGTCACACCGCTGATGTGGCCGCACCTGAAGGACCGGCCGATCGCGATGGTGCGCGCGCCCGACGGCATCGGCGGCGAGCTGTTCTTCCAGAAGCACCTGGACCGCTACAAGCTGGACGGCATCGAGCCGCTCGACCCGTCGATCTTCCCCGGCCATCCGCCGATGGTGTATGTCGCGCGACCGGAAGGGCTGCTCTCCGCGGCGCAGATGAACG
>DATBPW010000161.1:0-3575 GCA_036561125.1 Ramlibacter sp.
ACCCGGGCGCGACGACCACGTCGCGCCCTTTCTCATCGCGGTGCCTGTTCAGTTCGCTTTTTCGAATCGAGATCCCCGAAATTTTGTTTGTCATTGCTTCCGGACTCCATCGCGCCTTTTTCAGCTACTACTGGAGTTCCAGCTTTGGACAACAAGCTTTACGTGGGCAACCTGCCCTATTCTTTCCGCGACACCGACCTGCAGGACGCCTTCGGCCCCTTCGGTGACGTGACCAGCGCCAACGTGGCGATGGAACGCGATTCCGGCCGCTCGCGCGGCTTCGGCTTCGTCGAAATGGCCAACGCCGAGCAGGCGCAGGCGGCCATCGAAGGCCTGCACGGCAAGTCGATCGGCGGCCGCGGGCTGGTGGTGAACGTCGCCAAGCCGCAGGCCCCCCGCGCGCGCTATTGATCGCGCGCCCTTCGCACAGCGTCCACAGAAAGGATCCGTGACATGGCCAAGGAAGAACTGATCGAGATGCGCGGCAAGGTCGAGGAAATGCTGCCCGACTCGCGCTACCGTGTGACGCTGGAGAACGGCCACGAGCTCATCGCGTACACCGGCGGCAAGATGCGCAAGAACCACATCCGCATCATCGCGGGTGACGACGTGACGCTGGAAATGTCGCCCTACGACCTGTCGAAGGGCCGCATCATGTTCCGGCACCTGCCCCCGCGCAACGGCCCCGCGCCGCAGCGGCCGCAGTTCCGCAAGCGTTGAAGGGCTTCACGCCCGATCCACGAAAGCGCCCCCCGGGGCGCTTTTTCATTGGCGCGCCGCGAACAGCGCGTTCAGTTTCGCGCCCGGCGCGGCATCCGCGAACCCGTCGAAGCGCCCTTCGTTCGCGATCAATTCCGCGGCGCGCATGAAGCCGCCCCAGGCTGCGCGCGCGAGCGCGCCGCCGACGCTCACGCGCCGCACGCCGAGCGCTTCGATGTCCTTCATGGTGAGCTCGCCCGGCGCGCCGACGAGCAAGTTGACCGGCTTGGGCGCGACGGCTTTCACCACGGCGGCGACGTGCTCGCGCGTGCGGATGCCCGGCGCATAGAGGCAGTCCGCGCCCGCCTCCGCATACGCCTGCAAGCGGCGGATCGCATCGTCGAGGTCGGGTCGGCCGACGATGAAGTTCTCGGCGCGGCCGACCAGCAAGGTCTCGCCGCCGGTTTCGTCGATCGCGGCGCGCGCGGCGCGAATGCGTTCGACCGCCGTCGCGATGTCGCGCAATGGAGCGTCGGCGTTGCCGGTGGAATCCTCGATCGACAGGCCGGCTACGCCCGTGGCGACCGCGAGCTTCACGTTGCGTGCGACACCCGTCGCGTCGTCCGCGTAGCCGCCTTCGAAATCGGCGTTGATCGGGAGATCGGTCGCCGCGACCATCTCGCGCAGATGCGCGAGCACGGCCTCGACGGGCATGTGGTTGTCCGGCGTGCCGTGACTCCACGCCGCGCCGGAGCTGGTCGTCGCGAGCGCCTTGAAGCCGAGCGACTGCAAGTAGCGTGCGCTGCCCGTGTCCCACGGATTGGGAATGACGAAGCAGCCCGAGGCGTGCAGCTGGCGAAAGGTCTTGCGGCGTGCGGAGGAGGCGTCCATGCGCGCACTCTAGCGCGAAAGCTTCGCGTCGATGATCTTCTGCTGCTCGGCCGCTTCCATCGCGAGCACGCGCGCCGCGTCCACGGGCGACGCCGCATTGAGCAGCCGCTTGGCCGCGCGGATCGCCTGCGGGCTGCTCGATGCGATCTGGCGCGCAAGCGCCATCGCGGCTTCGAGCGGCTCGTCCGCTGTGCGCGTGGCGAGGCCGAGCGCAACCGCTTCGTCGCCCTTCACGATGCGGCCGCTGAACACCAGGTCGCGCGCGACATCAGCGCGCACGAGTTCCGTGAGCAGCACGCAGCCGGCCATGTCGGGCACCAGGCCCCACTTGATCTCCATCACCGACAGCTGCGTGTCGGGATGCACGATGCGCACATCCGCGCCCAGCGCGATCTGCAGGCCACCGCCGAACGCCACGCCGTGCACTGCTGCGATCACCGGCACCGGCAGTTGACGCCAGCCCCAAGCGACTTGCTGGAAGTGATTGGCAAGCCCATGCGTGCGCACCGCCAGATCGGTGATCGCGCCCTGGCCTTCGCCCGCGAGACCGGCGAGGCTGGCCTTGTCCAACCCGGCGCAGAACGCGCGACCTTCGCCGCGCAGCACGACGCAACGCAATGATTCATTCGCGGCGAGTTCGGCGATCGCGGCATTGATCGCATCGAACATCGCCGGGTCGAGCGCGTTCATCTTCTCCGGCCGCGACAGCGCGACCGTTGCGATTCCCTCTTCGCTCAACGCGACGGTGACACGATCTTCACTCATGCCTGCAAGCATAGCCCGTCCCGCGTAGGATTCCGCCATGCCCGAATTCAACCTGCCCCCCGACCTGATGTTCAACCGCGGGAAGATCGAGGACCCGCTCGCGTACCCGAAGGAGCGCGGCGCGAAGTCCTGGCTCTACATCGTGGGCGACGAGTTCGCGTCGATGCCCGGCGGCATGTCGTACGACCAGGTGCAGCAGGCCGTCGAGCACAGCGCGCGCGTGATCAGCGACCCGCCGCGCGTGCTGACCCTGGAGCTCGCGAGGCAGCACGTGAAGGCGCTCGACGAACTGCCGCGGCCCACGCTCGTGTCGTGCCGCGCGGGCCCCCGCTCTTCGGCCGTCGCCTACATGTACGCGGGCCTGAAGGCCGGCGCCGACCCCGACGACGTGATCCGCGCCGCCGAGCGCGACGCCGCACCCTTTTGCCAATTCGAGGAATACAAGGAGTGGGTGCGCTCGGCTATGCGCGCGCTCAGAAGCTGAGCGTCGCCGCGCCCGACTTGATCAGCTCGTGCATCGCGCTGGCGCCCTGGATGACGACGCCCTCGACGAGATCTTCCTGCGTGTAGCCGCGCGCCTTCACGCACGGCGGGCAGGCCCACACCGTGCCGCCGCGCGCCATGAAGTCGTCCAGCAACTTCTTGAGCGGATCGAGCGGCGGCACGTGCGTGAGGTCGAGCGCGCGCTTGCGCACCACGTCCACCGCGGAACTCGTGAGGAACAGGTACACCTTCAGCCCGGACGTGATGCCGCCGCAGGCGATGGTCAGCGCCACCGACGACAGCTCGTGGTCGGTGCCGCGGGTGCAGAGGATGACGAGGTCGCGCGAGGGAGAAGTCATGGCAGCTCCTGTGAAAGGATGAACGGGCCGTCATGGTGCACGCCCGCGAGGCTGCGGGCAACCGCCCGGCCCTCCGAACTTCTTGACCGAAACGCCGGCCGCGACCTAGCATGCAACGGCAATCTCACCACACCTGGATGAAGGAGAGTCGCCATGCGTGTGAATCACCGGATCGGTCTCGCGGCCATCGCGGGCGCGGTCGTCGCAGTGGCCGGGTGTGCGGGCATGCAGTCGGGCCCCGCCGGCATGAGTTTCTTCGTGACCAGTTCCAACCCCGGCAAGGGCGCGGACTTCGGCGGCGTTGCGGGCGCCGACCAGTTCTGCCAGTCGCTGGCGCAGGCCGCGGGCGCGGGCAATCGCACGTGGCACGCCTACCTG
>DATBPW010000162.1:0-4028 GCA_036561125.1 Ramlibacter sp.
ACGGGCAACCAGGGCTCGGGTGTGCTGAGCTCGATGGCGCAGGCGAACGGCCTGATCGTGCTCCACCATTCGCAAGGCAGCGTCGCGGCAGGCGATGAAGTCGACGTGCTGATGTTCGACGGCGCCATCTGATCCGCGCGCGCTGCCGGGCAGCTCTGCCTCAACTGTCGATCTTGTCCTACAAACCGAACCCGGCTGCTGTCCGTTGATTGAGTGGCCGGGATTGCCGGCTTCACACAGGAACTGGAAGACATGACGAAGAACATCATCGCCATCGCCGCTGCCGCCGCGCTGTGCCTGGGCCTGTCGGCCACCGCATTCGCGCAGACCGCCTCCTCGGCGACCTCCAGCGCGTCGGCCCCGGCCGGCAGCATGGGCACCGAGAGCAAGCAGGACATCAAGGCCATGAAGAAGCAGGCCAAGGCCGACTACAAGGCGGCGAAGGACAAGTGCAAGCCGATGAAGGGCGACGAGGAGAAGGCCTGCAAGAAGGACGCCAAGGCGTCCTACGAGAAGGCGGAAGCCGACATCAAGCGCGCCGAAGCCGACGCCAAGGCCGCGAAGAAGACCGCGAAGAAGTCCTAATCGACTCGCACGACAGCGATGGGCGGCAGGTCGCGTGAGACGCAGGTCCACGCGGCCCCGCCGTCCTCGCTGACCCACAGGCCGCCCGTCGTCGATCCCATCGCGAGCGTGTCGCCGTCCGCGCCCACGTCGAGGCCGTGGCGGTACACGAGGTGATACGCATCGCGTGCGGGCAGGCCTTCGCCGATCGCCTCGAACGAAGCGCCGCCGTCGCGCGTGCGCGTGACCACCATGCGCCCGTCGACCGGCATGCGCTGCTGGTCGGAATGCGCCGGTGCGAACCACGCGACCTCCGGGTCGCGCGGATGCACTGCCACCGGAAAGCCGAAGTCCGTCGGCTGCGGCGCCTTGATGCGCGTCCATTGCGCGCCGCCATTGCCGCTGCGGTAGATGCCGAAATGATTCTGCGCCCAGAGCACGTCGGGCTGCGCCGCGCATTGCACGAGGCAATGCACGTCCTGGACGTTGCCGTCCTCGCGGCGTTCGGGCGGCATGAAATCGGCGACCATGCCCTTCGACGTGTTCGCCCACGTGCGGCCGCCATCACGCGTCTGCCAGACGCCTGCGCACGAGATTGCGATGGTCACGTGGTCGCCGTCGCGCGGGTCGACCGCGATCGAGTGGATGCCTGCGAGGTCATAGCCGCCGCCGAACCACTCCTTGCGGTCGGGGCGCATCCACAAGCTTTCGACGAGCTGCCAGCTCGCGCCCCCGTCGCTCGACTTGAACAGGCCCGCCGGCAGGCAGCCGGCCCACAGCACGCCATTCGCTGCGGCCAGGCCCCACACCATGTCCACGGTCCACGGCGTCGGGTCGTCCTTGAACTCGCCTTCGGCCGGCTTGGGCGGAAACGCGGGCGCCGCGGTTTCCTTCCATTCGCTGCCGTCGTCGCTGCGCCAGACCTTCACGCCGAAGTGGCCCAGGCGCAATGCGGCGTAGCACGCGCCGGTGCGCGCATCGCGCGCGAATTGCGAAACGGGCTCCCCGGGAAACTTCGGCGCGCCGATGTTCCACCCCGACGCGCCCTTGCGCACTGCGAACAGGCCCTTGCGCGTGCCGACCCAGATCGTGGGAGCTGCCATGGAATCAACCTCCGGTGAGTGCCTGGATCACCATCACCTTGTCGCCCTGCGCGAGCGGCACGTCGAGATTGACGCGGTCGGTGACCATGCGTGCGTTGACGAACACCGCGACGTGCTTGCGCACGCACCCTTGCTCGTCGAGGACGTAGTTGCGCATGTTCGGCGCGCATTCGAATGACCGCGCCAGCGCCTCGCGCAACGTGCGCGCCTGCACGTCCTGCGGCGGGCAAGCGACGTGGCGCGTGAGCGCCGGAGCGAATTCGACATGCGGCATCGCGGGCGATTATCGCGCCACGACCCTTATTTGGCGATCAGGTCGTCGGGCTGGCGGGGCTTGCCCGCGAGCATGCGCCCGAAGGCCTCGAGGTCCTGCACGGGGCCGCGGCCGCTGTACTTGTCCAGGGCGAGGTAGATGGCCGGCGTGATGTACAGCGTCACCACCTGCGAGAAGATCAGGCCGCCGACCACCGCGAGGCCCAGCGGTTGGCGCAACTCCGCGCCCGCGCCCCAGCCGATCGCCATCGGCAAAGCGCCCATCAGGGCGGCGAGTGTCGTCATCAGGATCGGGCGGAAGCGCAGGCGGCACGCTTCGCGGATCGCCTCCTGCGGCGTCATGCCCTGCTCGCGCTGCGCGTGCAGGGCGAAGTCGATCATCATGATCGCGTTCTTCTTGACGATGCCGATCAGCATCAGGATGCCGACGGTGGCGATCAGCGTCAGGTCGAAGCCGAAGATCCACAGCGCCAGCAACGCGCCGACCGCCGCCGAAGGCAGGCCTGCGAGGATGGTGAGCGGATGGATATAGCTCTCATAGAGCACGCCGAGCAGCACGTAGATCACGAGCAGCGCCGACACCAGCAACACCGCCTGGCTGCCCTGCGAATCCTTGAACACCGCCGCGTCGCCGCCGTAGCTCGTGATGATGGTCGCGGGCAGCTTCAGCTCGCGCGTGAACTCGTCGATCTTGTTCGTGGCGACGCCCAGCGGCGCATCCGGCGCGAGGTTGAACGAGATCGTGATCGCCTGCAGCTGGCCCTGGTGGTTCACGGCCGTCGGGCCCACCGTGCGTTCCACGGTGGCCACCGCGTTCAGCGGCACGAGCGCGCCGCTGCGGCCGCGCAGGTTGATCTTCGCCAGGCCGTCCTCGAAGCGGCGATCGGCGTCGGCGGCCTCGAGGATCACTAGGTAACTGTTCGCCGAACTGTAGATGGTGGACACCTGCCGCTCGCCGAACGCGTCGTACAGCGCGCTGCGGATGTCGCCGATCTGCACGCCCAGCAGGTTGGCCTTGTCGCGGTCGATGCGCAGCTGCGCCTGCAGGCCGCGCTCCTGCGAGTCGCTGTTGACGTCCCGGAACGTGCCGTCCGCGCGCATGCGGTCCATCAGCTTCTGCGACCACGTCGACAGCTCGCCCGCGCTCACGCTTTGCAGCGTGTACTGGTAGCGCGCCTTCGCGATCCGGCCGCCGAGCTGCAGGTTCTGAATCGGGCGCAGGTAGACGGAGACCCCCGCAACCTGGCGCGTCGCGCGCCGCAGCGATTCCATCACCTGCGACATTTTCTGGCGCTCGCCGCGCGGCTTGAGCACGACGAACATGCGGCCGGTGTTCTGGGTCCCGGTGGGGCCGCCCGCGCCGGCGAACGACGAGACGTCCTTCACGTTCGGGTCTTTCAGCACCGCTTCGGCCACGCGGTCCTGCAAGGCCAGCATCGCCGGGAACGAGATGTCCTCGGCCGCTTCGATGGTGACCTGGATCTGGCCGATGTCCTCTTCCGGGAAGAAGCCCTTGGGCATCGACGCGGCCAGCAGCCCGGTGAGCAGGAAAGTCGCCACGGCCAGCCCCAGGATGAGCGGCCGGCGGGCGAGTGTCCAGTCGAGCGTGCGCATGTACAGGCCGTGCACGCCGCGGAACAGCTTTTCGAAAGTCCGCGCGAGCCGGCCGCCGGCGACGTGGATCCGGCCGTCTGCCCCGACCTGCCCGTGGCCGGCGCCGTCGCCGTCCTCGTGCTTCATCAGGCGGCTGGCCATCATGGGCACCAGCGTGAGCGACACGATCGCCGAGACGACGACCGCCAGCGCCACGACGACCGCGAACTCGTGGAACAGCAGGCCGATCACCCCCGGCATGAAGAAGATGGGGATGAACACCGCGATCAGCGACACGGAGATCGACAGGATCGTGAAGCTCATCTCGCGCGACCCCTGCAGCGCCGCCTGCATCGGCGGCATGCCGTCCTCCATGTGACGCACGATGTTCTCGAGCACCACGATGGCGTCGTCGACCACCAGGCCCACGGCCAGCGTGATCCCCAGCAGCGAGATGTTGTCCAGGCTGTAGCCGAGCCAGTACAGCAGCGACAT
>DATBPW010000163.1:0-4788 GCA_036561125.1 Ramlibacter sp.
CGGCCGGTGAACTGCAGCCACGGCTCGTTGAAGTAGTCGCACCGGGCGTCGAGGCCGGCGCGCCAGACCAGCACCGGCGAATGCTCCACGAGCAGCCGGTATTCGGTCGGGGTCAAGGTGCGGTCCATCCCGGAAATATGCCACGCAGCCCGGCCGTTGGGGTCCGCGCGTAACGCATGAGCTGGGGGAAAAAGAAAGCCGCCTCTTGGGGCGGCTTGGTCTTCGCAGTTGCCTTGAGTCGCGTCGCGACCTATTTATTTCTTCTCGCCGCCCGGCACCTTGCCTTCGACACCCTTGACGTAGAAGCTGATGCCCCCGAGCCATTCGTCGTCGGCGACCTTGTCCTTCTCGAGGACGACCTTTCCCTTGTTGTCGGCGATCGGGCCCTTCCAGATCACGAAGCTGCCGTCCTTCAGGCCGGCCTTGACCTTGTCCAGCTTCTGCTTCGCGCTATCGGGCACGTCCGCAGCGACCGAGACGAAATCGATCGCGCCTTCCTTCACGCCCCACCAGATCTTGGTCGGCGACGTCTTCCAGGTGCCGTCCATCACCTGCTTGACCGTGGAGATGTAGTACGGCGCCCAGTTGATCACCGCGGAACCGAGGTGCGCCTTCGGGCCGTACGAGCTCATGTCGCTGTCCCAGCCGAACGCGCGCTTGCCGAGCTTTTCCGCCGTCTGCAGCACGGCCGACGAATCGGTGTTCTGCATCAGCACGTCGGCGCCGCCGTTGATCAGCGACGTCGCCGCTTCCGTCTCCTTCGGCGGATTGAACCAGTCGCCGACCCACACCACGCGCGTCTTGACCTTCGGGTTGACCGATTGCGCGCCCATCGTGAAGCTGTCGATGTTGCGGATCACCTCGGGGATCGGCACCGAGCCCACCACGCCGAGCGTGTTGGTCTTGGTCATCGAGCCGGCGATCACGCCCGCCATGTACGCGCCTTCGTACGTGCGGCTGTCGTAGGCGCGCATGTTCTCGGCGCTCTTGTAGCCGGTGGCGTGCTCGAACTTCACGTCCGGGCTGTCCTTGGCCACCTTCAGCATCGGCTCCATGTAGCCGAACGTCGTGCCGAAGATCAGCTTGTTGCCCTGCGAGACCATGTCGCGGAACACGCGCTCCGCGTCGGCGCCCTCGGGCACCTTCTCGACGAAGGACGTCTGCACCTTGTCGCCGAATTCCTTTTCGACCGCCTTGCGGCCGTTGTCGTGGGCGAAGGTCCAGCCGCCGTCGCCGACCGGGCCGACGTAGGCCCACGCGATCTTCAGCGGCTCCTTCTTCGCGGGAGCGGAAGCGGCCGCCGCGGCCGGGGCTGCCGCGGGTGCGGGCGCGGGCGCCTCGCTCTTGCTGCAGCTGGCGAGCGTGCCGGCCGCGAGCGCTGCGAGCGCCGCGACCTTCAGCATCGAACGTTTCTTCATGTCCATGAGGTCCTTCTCCGGGAGGTGCTTGAATGCGGATTATGTGCCGGGGTAGAACGCTTTTCCAAGCGATGCCGGCATGTTGACGCGAATCCACGCCGGGTTGCGCGAGATCAGCGCGAGCACCACGATCGTCGCGACGTAGGGCAGCATCGTGAGAACCTGGCTCGGCACGTCGACACCGGCGCCCTGCAGCTGGAACTGCAGCATCGTGACGCCGCCGAACAGGTACGCGCCCAGCAGCACGCGCAGCGGCCGCCACGTGCCGAACGTGGTCAGTGCCAGCGCGATCCAGCCCTTGCCGGCCACCATGCCTTCGACCCACAGGGGCGTGTAGACGAGGGAGATGTATGCGCCCGCCAGCCCGCACAAGGCCCCGCCCGCGACGACGGCCGCGAAGCGGATTCGCCGCACCGGGTAGCCGAGCGCGTGCGCCGACGCCGGCGATTCGCCGATCGACCGCAGCACCAGTCCCGCGCGCGAGCGGTCGAGGAACCAGACCAGTGCAAACGCGAGTGCGATCGCGAAGTAGACGATGGGATGCTGCCGGAACAGCGCGGGCCCGGCGAACGGGATGTCCGAGAGGAACGGGATCTCGAAGTGCGGACGCTCCGGCAGCTTGTCCTGCACGTACTTGATCCCGGCGAACGCAGAAAATCCGGCGCCGAACAGGCTGAGGGCCAGCCCCGTCGCATATTGGTTGGTGTTCAGCCAGATGACCAGCACGCCGAGTGCGGCAGCAAGAAGCGCGCCCGCACCCATGCCCGCCGCGAACCCGATCCAGTCGCTGCCCGTGTGCACCACCGCCGCGAAACCCGCGAGCGCGGAGCACAGCAAAATGCCCTCGGCGCCGAGGTTGACGATGCCGGCCTTCTCGTTGATCAACAGGCCCAGCGACGCGAGCGCGAGCACGGTGCCGGCGTTGAGCGTGGCGGCGATGAGCAGGGCGTACTGGTCCATCACCGAATCAATATCCGGACGCAGGATGGAATTTTCATGAATTCTCCTGCGACTTCTGCGCAGCTACCGCGACTTCTGCGTCCGGCTGTTGCTTTGTCTTGATCCAGCGGACACGGTAGGCAATCAGCGTGTCGCACGCCAGCAGCGTGAACAGCAGCAGGCCCTGGAACACGCCGGTGAGTGACTTCGGCAGGCCCAGGCGCGATTGCGCCAGCTCGCCGCCGATGTAGAAGATGCTCATGAGGATCGCGGAGAACACCGTGCCGACGGGATGCAGGCGGCCGACGAACGCGACAATGATCGCGGCGAAGCCGTAGCCTTCCGGCACGTACGGCGTGAGCTGGCCCACCGGGCCGGCCACCTGCAATGCGCCCGCGAGCCCTGCCGCGCCGCCCGACACCAGCAGCGCGGTCCACAGCGCCTTGCGCGACGAGAAGCCGGCGTAGCGTGCCGCATGCGGCGCGAGGCCGCCGACCTGCTGCGCGAACCCTGCGCGCGTGCGGAACAGGAACACCCACAACGCCGCCACGCCCGCCAGCGCGATCACCAGGCCGATGCTCACGCGCGATCCCGCCATCAGCCGCGGGATCTGCGTCACGGCCTCGAACGTCTTCGTCTGCGGGAAGTTGTAGCCCTGCGGATCCTTCCACGGCCCGAACACGAGGTAGTTCAGGAGCTGTTCGGCCACGTACACGAGCATCAGGCTCACCAGGATCTCGTTGGCGTTGAAGCGGTCGCGCAGGAGCGCCGTGATCGCCGCCCAGAGCATGCCGCCGGCGATTCCCGCCAGGATGATCGCGAGCACGATCCAGCGCGTGGTGTCCTTGCCCGCCATCAACGCCACGCCGCCGGCGAGCACGGCGCCGATCACATACTGCCCCTCGGCGCCGATGTTCCAGACGTTCGAGCGAAAGCACACCGCCAGGCCCAGCGCGATGACCAGCAGCGGCGTGACCTTCACCATCAACTCGCCGAGCGCGTACGAGGATTTGACCGGCTCCCACAGGAACACCTCGAGCCCGCGCACCGGGTCCTTGCCCAGCGCGGCAAACAGCACGCTGCCGATGACGATCGTGAGCACGAGCGCGAGCAGCGGCGACGCGAGGCTCCACACGCGCGAAGGCTCGGGCCGCTGTTCAAGCCGCAGCATGCGCAGGCTCCCACAAGCCGCTCATCCACTCGCCGATGCGTTGCAGCGTCGCGTCACGCCGCTCGACCGGCGGCGACATGCCCCCTTTCGCGACGACGTACAGGCGGTCGCAGACCTCGAACAGCTCGTCGAGTTCTTCGCTCACCACCAGCACGGCGCAGCCGGCATCGCGCAGCGCCAGCAGTTCGCCGCGGATCTGCGCCGCCGCGCCCACGTCCACGCCCCACGTCGGTTGCGACACGACCAGCAGCTTCGGGTGCGCGTCGATCTCGCGCCCGACGATGAACTTCTGCAGGTTGCCGCCCGACAGCGATTGCGCCGCCGCCTGCGGCCCGCCCGCCTTGACGTTGAAGCGCGCGATGATGTCCGCCGCCTGCGCGCGCAGCGCCTTCGTGTCGATCCAGCCGCCGCGCTTCACGCTCTCGGTGCGCGTGAGCAGCAGGTTGTGCGCGAGCGGCAGCGTGGGCACCGCGCCGCGGCCGAGCCGCTCCTCGGGCACGAAATGCAGGCCGAGATGCCGGCGATGCGCGGGACCGAATCGCCCCACTGGCTGGCCGGAGATCCGGACCGCTTCGTGCGGCGCGCGCGTGTCTTCGCCCGACAGCGCGAGCAGCAGCTCCTGCTGCCCGTTGCCCGACACGCCCGCGATGCCGACCACCTCGCCGGCGCGCACGTCGAGCGACACGGCGTCGAGGTCCACGCCGAACTGGCTGCGCATCGGAAGGCTCAGGCTGTCGACTCGCAGCACCGTCTCGCCGGGCTGGCGCGCGTGATGCTGCAGCTGCGGCGGCTCGGCGCCGATCATCATGCGCGACAGCGACGCGTTCGTTTCGCGCCGCGGGTCGCACACGCCGGTGACCTTGCCCGCGCGCATCACGGTGCACATCGTGCACAGCTCGCGGATCTCGTGCAGCTTGTGGCTGATGTACAGGATGCTGCAGCCCGCGGCGGCGAGCTTCTTCAGCACGACGAACAGCTTTTCGACGGCTTGCGGTGTCAGCACCGACGTCGGCTCATCGAGGATCAGCAGCTGCGGGTTCGTGAGCAGCGCGCGGATGATCTCCACCCGTTGCATCTCGCCGACCGACAGCGTGTGGACGTGCCGCGACGGATGGATGTCCAGGCCGTATTCGGCGGCCTTCGCCTCGATGTCGCGCGTGACCTGCGCCAACGACACGGTCTTCGCGAGGCCGAGCCAGACGTTCTCGGCGACGGTGAGCGTGTCGAACAGGCTGAAGTGCTGGAACACCATGCTGATGC
>DATBPW010000164.1:0-2214 GCA_036561125.1 Ramlibacter sp.
GACCACCTGCGGCACCATCGCCTTGTAGCGGTCGGCGCGGATGCCCATCTCCACCTTGTGATCGAAGTCGATGCCCTCGACCTGCTCGAGGAAGCCGTGCACGAAGTGCTGGCGCGACTGCTCGCCGTCGCCGACGATGTCCAGGCCCGCATCCTCTTGCGCCTTGATCCACAGCAGCGTGGCATCGGCCTTGGCCTGCTTCAGGGCCTCGCCTTCCAGTTTCCATGTCGGCCAGAGCTTTTGGGTTTCGGCGAGCCAGCCGGGCTTGGGCAGGCTGCCCGCATTCGCAGTGGGGAACATGTCGTCACTCCTGTCGTGTTGCGCGACTTTCGCATAATCCACGCATGGGTGAGAACGAGAACAAACCCCGCGTCGTCGTCGTCGGTTGCGGCTTCGGCGGCCTCGAAGCGGCCCGCACGCTTGCGCACGACGATGTGGCGATCACCCTCGTGGACCGCACCAACCACCACCTGTTCCAGCCGCTGCTCTACCAGGTCGCGACCGCGGGGCTGTCCGCGCCGGCCATCGCCGCGCCGGTGCGCCACCTGTTTCGCAAGCAGCGCAACGTGACCAGCCTGTTGGGCGAAGTCACGCGCATCGACCCCGCCGCGCGCGAGGTGCACCTGCAGGAAGGACACGTGCTGCCCTACGACCATCTCATCGTCGCGGCCGGGGCGACCCACAGTTATTTCGGCCACGACGAGTGGGCGCCATACGCGCCGGGCCTGAAGACGCTCGACGACGCGTTCGAGATCCGCCGGCGCATCCTGCTCGCGTTCGAATCGGCCGAAAAGGAAAGCGACCCGAAACTGCGCGAAGCGTGGCTCACGTTCGTGATCATCGGCGGCGGCCCGACCGGCGTCGAAATGGCCGGCACCGTCGCGGAGATCGCGTGCGACACCTTGCCCGGCGAGTTCCGCCGCATCGACCCGAGCGAGGCGAAGATCCTGCTGGTCGAAGGCGGGCCGCGGGTGCTGCAGGCGATGCCCGAGGCGTTGAGCCGGCGCGCGCAGCAGCAACTGCACAAGCTCGGCGTCGACGTGCGCCTGGATGCGCGCGTGACGGCGGTGGACGGCAGCCACGTCGAAGTGCACCCGCAGGGCGGCGAGCCGTATTCCATCGCAACGCGATGCGTCGTGTGGGCCGCCGGTGTCGCCGCTTCGCCGCTCGGCAGGCAGCTCGCGCAGGCAACGGGAGCACCGACGGATCGCGCCGGCCGCGTGGTCGTGGAGCCCGATCTCTCGCTGCCGGGGCATCCGGAGATCAGCGTGATCGGCGATCTCGCCGCGGCGAAGAGCTACGCGCCGGGCCGCGAGCCTGTTTCCGTGCCCGGCGTCTCGCCCGGCGCGAAGCAGATGGGACGCTGCGCCGCCGCGAACATCCGCCGCCGCATCGCCGGAAAGGCCACGAAGCCGTTTCGCTATCGCGATTACGGCACGCTCGCGACGATCGGCCGCAATGCCGCGGTCGTCGACCTCACGTCGCCCATCGGCCATTTCAGGTTCAGCGGGCTTCCCGCATGGCTGTTCTGGCTGTTTGCGCACATCTACTTCCTGATCGGCTTTCGCAATCGCTTCGTCGTACTCGTCGATTGGGCGTCGGCCTACTGGAGCAAGCAGCGTTACGCCCGCGTGGTGACGGGGATCGAGGTGTAGCCTCGGTCATCGTGCGCTCATCCGTCGTCGTCATCGTCAATTCGTCGTCCGGCACGGGCTGCAAGCCCGGGGACGAGCGCGAACTCGAACAGCGCTTCGCCGCGCACGGCGCGGATGCGAAGGCGGTGCTCGTCCACGGCGGCGAGGGCATCGTGAAGGCCGCGAAGGAAGCCGTCGCCAACGGCGCCGGGTGCATCGTCGCCGCCGGCGGCGACGGCACCGTGAGCGCAGTTGCTTCGCAGGTGGCGCGAACGCAGGTCGCGCTGGGCGTGCTGCCGCTGGGCACCTTGAACCATTTCGCGAAGGACAACGGCCTGCCGATGGACACGGACGAAGCGATCGCGGCGATCGCGACCGGCCGCATCGCGCAGGTCGATGTGGGCGAAGTGAACGGGCGCATGTTCATCAACAACTCGAGCCTGGGGCTCTACCCGGACATCGTGCTCGACCGCGAGCACCAGCGCCGCCGCCTCGGGCGCGGCAAGTGGATGGCGCTGGC
Organism: Ramlibacter sp.; assembly: GCA_036561125.1. Lineage (GTDB taxonomy): Bacteria > Pseudomonadota > Gammaproteobacteria > Burkholderiales > Burkholderiaceae_C > Ramlibacter. The sequence goes on from DATBPW010000164.1 coordinate 2,155, forward strand.
CGCCGCGTCCCTGCACGCCGCGCAACGCTACCCGGTGCTCAAGCTCGCGCTGGACGTGGA
>DATBPW010000165.1:0-33316 GCA_036561125.1 Ramlibacter sp.
CGAACTGTGCGCGGCGCTGCTGACGGACGAACCCGTGATCCTGGAGAACGTGCCGCGCCTGCAGGACGTGGCCACGATGGTCACGCTGGTGCGCAACATGGGCGTCGTCGTGGAGCGCGACGAAAGCCGGGTGCGCCTCGATGCGTCGAAGCTGCATTTCCCCGAAGCCCCGTACGAACTCGTGAAGACGATGCGCGCATCGGTGCTGGCGCTCGGGCCGCTGCTCGCGCGCTTCGGCGAAGCGACCGTGTCGTTGCCGGGCGGCTGCGCCATCGGCTCCCGCCCGGTGGACCAGCACATCAAGGGCATGCAGGCGATGGGCGCCGAGATCGTCGTCGAGCACGGCTACATGATCGCGAAACTGCCGAAGGGCCGCGAGCGCCTGAAAGGCGCGAACATCCGCACCGACATGGTCACGGTGACCGGCACCGAGAACTTCCTCATGGCGGCCACGCTCGCGGAAGGAGACACGGTGCTGGAGAACGCCGCGCAGGAGCCGGAAATCGGCGACCTGGCCGAGATGCTCATCGCCATGGGCGCGCGGATCGAAGGGCATGGCACGAGCCGCATCACGATCCACGGCGTCGACAAATTGCACGGCTGCACGCATCGCGTCGTGCCGGACCGCATCGAGGCGGGGACGTTCCTGTGCGCCGTCGCTGCGACGGGCGGGGACGTGCTGCTGCGCGGCGCGCGCCCCGACCACCTCGAAGCGGTGATCGACAAGCTGCGCGATGCGGGCGCGAAAATCGGCGCGACACCCGACGGCATCCACATCGGGTCGCGGGGCCGGCTGCAGGCCCAGAGCTTTCGCACCACCGAGTACCCGGGCTTCCCGACGGACATGCAGGCGCAGTTCATGACGCTGGACGCGATCGCGGAGGGCTCGTCGAAGGTGACCGAAACCATCTTCGAGAACCGCTTCATGCACGTGAACGAACTCGTGCGCCTGGGTGCGAAGATCGAAGTGGACGGCAAGTTCGCGATCGTCGAAGGCGTCGAGCGGCTGTCCGGGGCGATGGTGATGGCCACCGACCTGCGTGCGTCGGCCTCGCTCGTCATCGCGGGCCTCGTCGCCGAGGGCGAGACGCTGGTCGACCGCATCTACCACCTCGACCGCGGCTACGATTCGATGGAAACCAAGCTGCGCGCGCTCGGCGCCGACATCGAACGGATCAATTGATGCTGACGCTGGCCCTGTCCAAGGGGCGCATCTTCGACGAGACGCTGCCGCTGCTGAAGGCCGCGCACATCGAGGTGCTCGACGATCCGGAGAAGTCGCGCAAGCTCATTCTCGCGACGAGCCGTCCCGACGTGCGTGTGGTGATCGTGCGTGCGAGCGACGTGCCGACTTACGTGCAATACGGTGGCGCGGACCTCGGCGTCACGGGCCTGGACACGCTGATCGAGCACAACGCGTCGTGGGGCAGCGGCACCGGCCTGTACCAGCCGCTGGACCTGAAGATCGCGAAGTGCCGCGTCAGCGTCGCCGTGCGTTCCGATTTCGATTACGCCAGCGCGGTGCGGCAAGGCTCGCGCCTGAAGGTCGCCACGAAGTACGTCAACATCGCGCGCGACTTTTTCGCGGCGAAAGGCGTGCACGTCGACCTGATCAAGCTGTACGGCAGCATGGAACTCGCGCCGCTCACGGGGCTGGCCGACGCGATCGTCGACCTCGTCTCGACGGGCAACACGCTCAAGGCGAACAACCTGGTCGAGGTCGAGCGCATCATGGACATCAGCTCGCGCCTGGTCGTCAACCAGGCGTCCTTGAAGTTGAAGCAGGAACAGATGCGCAGCGTGATCGACGCCTTCGCGGCCGCGATCGGGAAGCAGTCATGAGCCAGTCCGCTCGCCCGCTGCGCCTGGCGACCACCGACGCGGGCTTCGAAGAGAAGTTCGCGCAGCGGCTGCACTGGTCGGCCGAGACCGACGCGGAAGTCGAGCAGCGCGTCGCGCAAATCATCGCGGACGTGCGCGCACGTGGCGACGCGGCGGTGCTGGAGTACACGGCCCGCTTCGATGGCCTCGACGCGAAAGACCTGCGCGCGCTGGAGTTGCGCCAGGACGAATTGCAAGGCGCATTCGACTCGCTGCCGCCGAAGCAGCGCGACGCATTGCAGGCCGCGGCCGCGCGTGTGCGTTCGTACCACGAAGCCCAGAAGGCCGCGAGCGGCGAGAGCTGGACTTACCGCGACGCGGACGGCACCTTGCTCGGGCAGAAGGTCACGCCGCTCGATCGCGTCGGCATCTACGTGCCCGGCGGCAAGGCGGCTTATCCGTCGTCGGTGCTGATGAACGCGATCCCGGCGAACGTCGCGGGTGTCGGCGAGATCATCATGGTGGTGCCAACGCCGCGCGGCGAAAAGAATCCGCTGGTGCTCGCGGCCGCGCACGTCGCAGGCGTGCACCGCGCGTTCACGATCGGCGGCGCGCAGGCCGTCGCGGCGCTCGCTTACGGGACGCAAACGGTGCCGCGCGTCGACAAGATCACGGGGCCCGGCAATGCGTATGTCGCGAGCGCCAAACGTCGCGTGTTCGGGCAGGTCGGCATCGACATGATCGCGGGGCCGAGCGAGATCCTCGTGCTGGCCGACGGCACCACGCCGCCCGACTGGGTCGCGATGGACCTGTTCTCGCAGGCCGAGCACGACGAGCTCGCGCAGTCGATCCTGCTGTGCCCCGATGCGGCCTACATCGATCGCGTGCAGGCCGAGATCGACCGCTTGTTGCCGCAACTGCCGCGCGCGGAAATCATCTCGAAGTCGCTCAACGGCCGGGGCGCGCTGATCCGCACGCGCTCGATGGAAGAAGCGTGCGAGATCAGCAACCGCATCGCCCCCGAACACCTGGAGGTCGCCAGCAGCGACCCGCACCGCTGGGAAAAGCTCCTGAAGCACGCCGGCGCGATTTTCCTCGGCGCGTTCACGAGCGAATCGCTGGGCGATTACTGCGCGGGCCCGAACCATGTGCTGCCCACGAGCAGCACGGCGCGCTTTTCGAGCCCGCTGGGCGTGTACGATTTCCAGAAACGCAGCAGCCTGATCGAGGTGAGCGAAACCGGCGCGCAGAAACTCGGCGTCATCGCGGCGGAGCTCGCGTACGGCGAGGGCTTGCAGGCGCACGCCCGCGCCGCGGAAATGAGGCTGAAGAAATGACGAGCGCCCGCGAACGAGCAGCGAAGATCTTCCGCCAGGACGTGCAGTCGATGCACGCGTATGCGATCCAGCCTTCGGCCGGGTTGATCAAGCTCGATGCGATGGAGAACCCGCACCGGCTGCCCGCGCACCTGCAGGAAGAACTCGGCCGGCGGCTCGGTGCGCTTGCGCTGAACCGCTATCCCGCCGATCGCGTCAACGACCTGCGCCACGCGCTCGCGCAGTACGCCCGTATGCCGGATGGCTACGACATCATGCTCGGCAACGGCTCGGACGAGATCATCTCGCTCGTCGCCATGGCGTGCGACGTGCCTGGCGCGTCGATCCTCGCGCCGCTGCCCGGCTTCGTGATGTACGGCATGAGCGCGCAGTTGCAGGGGCTGAAGTTCATCCCCGTCGACTTGACCGCCGACTTCGAGCTCGACGAACGCGCGATGCTCACCGCGATCCGCGAACATCGGCCGACCATCGTCTACATCGCGTACCCGAACAACCCGACGGCCAACCTGTGGGACGACGCGGTCATCGAGAAGGTCATCGAAGCAGCGCCCGGCCTCGTGATCATCGACGAGGCCTACCAGCCGTTCTCCAGCCGCACCTGGGCGGATCGCCTCGCGCGCCACGGCCACGTGCTGCTGATGCGCACGATGAGCAAGTTCGGGCTCGCGGGCGTGCGCATCGGCTACATGATCGGCCGCAAGGAGCTGGTCGCGGAGGTCGACAAGGTGCGGCCGCCGTACAACATCAGCATCCTGAACTGCGAGTGCGCCCTGTTCGCGCTGGAGCACGCCGACGTCTTCGCGCAGCAGGCGAAGGAGCTGCGGGCGGAACGCGAGCGGCTGCAAGCCGCACTGCGCGATATGCCCCGCGTGAAGGCGTGGCCGAGCGACGCCAACATGATCCTGGTGCGCGTGCCCGATGCGCAAAAGGCATTCGAAGGCATGAAATCGCACGGCGTCCTCGTCAAAAACGTTTCTAGAATGCATCCATTGCTGGCCAACTGCCTGCGCCTGACCGTCGGCACCCACGACGAGAACACGCGCCTGCTGGAGGCCTTGTCCGCAGCCCTATGACCACCGCGCGCACCGCAGAAATCACCCGCAACACCGCGGAGACCCGGATCACCGTGCGCGTCAACCTCGACGGCACGGGCCAGGCGAAGCTCGCCACCGGCATCGGGTTCTTCGACCACATGCTGGACCAGGTCGCGCGCCACGGCCTCATCGACATCGGGATCGAGGCCAAGGGCGACCTGCACATCGACGGCCACCACACCGTCGAGGACGTCGGCATCACGCTCGGGCAGGCCGTGCACAAGGCCGTCGGCGACAAGAAGGGCATCCGCCGCTACGGCCACGCGTACGTGCCGCTCGACGAAGCGCTGTCGCGCGTCGTGATCGACTTCTCGGGCCGCCCCGGGCTGGTGATGAACGTGCCGTTCAAGAGCGGCATGATCGGCACCTTCGACAGCCAGCTCGCGCACGAATTCTTCCAGGGCTTCGCGAACCACGCGTTCGTCACGCTGCACATCGACAACCTGCGCGGCGAGAACGCACACCACCAGTGCGAAACGGTGTTCAAGGCGTTCGCACGCGCGCTGCGCATGGCGCTGGAGCTCGACCCGCGCAGCGCGGGCACCGTGCCCTCGACGAAAGGGTCGCTCTAGACCTTCTCGCATGAAGACCGTCGCGGTCGTCGACTACGGGATGGGCAACCTGCGTTCGGTGTCGAACGCGGTGCGGCATGCCGCGCACGGCGCGGGCTGGGACGTGATCGTCACGGCGCGCCCCGAGCAGGTGCGCGCCGCCGAACGCATCGTCCTGCCGGGGCAAGGCGCGATGCCCGACTGCATGCGCGAATTCCGCGACTCGGGCCTGATGGAATCGGTGCTCGAAGGCGCGGCGAGCAAGCCGCTGATGGGCGTGTGCGTGGGCATGCAGATGATGCTCGATCGCAGTGAGGAAGGCCCGACGGACGGCCTCGGTCTGATTCACGGCGAAGTGATCCGCTTCCGCCTCGAAGGGCAGCTGCAGCCCGATGGCAGCCGCTACAAGGTGCCGCAAATGGGCTGGAACCGCGTCTGGCAGATGCAGCCGCACGCGATCTGGGCGGCCGTGCCGGACGGCAGCTGGTTCTATTTCGTGCACTCGTTCTTTGCGCGCCCGTCGGATGCGCGCCACAGCGCCGGGGAATCGGAATACGGCGTGCGCTTTACCGCCGCCATCGCCCGCGATAATATTTTCGCGACCCAGTTCCACCCCGAGAAAAGCGCGGACCAAGGCCTCGCCCTCTATCGAAACTTCCTCCACTGGAATCCGTAAGCGCTGCGTCGGCACCCACTCGCCCGACGCGGCCGCGCCACTCCCTTATGTTGCTGATCCCCGCCATCGACCTCAAAGACGGACATTGCGTTCGCCTGAAACAGGGAGACATGTCGCAAGCCACCACCTTCAGCGAGGACCCCACCGCGATGGCACGGCACTGGGTCGACAAGGGAGCGCGGCGCCTGCACCTGGTGGACCTGAACGGCGCATTCGCAGGCAAGCCGCAGAACTGGGCGGCGGTGAAGGCGATCTTGAAGGAAGTCGGCGACGAGATCCCCGTGCAGCTCGGTGGCGGCATCCGCGATCTCGACACGATCGAGAAGTACATCGACGGCGGCCTGCGCTACGTGATCATCGGCACCGCCGCCGTGAAGAACCCCGGCTTCCTGAAGGATGCGTGCACCGCGTTCGGCGGCCATGTCATCGTGGGGCTCGATGCGAAGGACGGCAAGGTGGCCACCGACGGCTGGAGCAAGCTCACCGGCCATGAAGTGACCGACCTCGCGCGCAAGTTCGAGGACTGGGGCGTCGAAGCGATCGTCTACACCGACATCGGCCGCGACGGCATGCTCACCGGCATCAACATCGACGCGACGGTGAAGCTCGCGCAGACGCTCACCATCCCCGTCATCGCATCGGGCGGCCTGGCCGGCATCCCCGACATCGAGAAACTCTGCGCCGTCGAAGGCGAAGGCATCGAGGCCGTCATCTGCGGCCGCGCGATCTACACCGGCGACCTCGACTTCGTGGCCGCGCAGGCGCGGGCGGACGAACTGTCCTGACCCGAATGCTCGCCAAGAGAATCATTCCGTGCCTCGACGTCACGGGCGGCCGCGTCGTCAAGGGCGTCAACTTCGTCGCGCTGCGCGACGCGGGCGATCCTGTCGAGATCGCGGCGCGCTACAACGACCAGGGCGCCGACGAAATCACCTTCCTCGACATCACGGCCACTAGCGACGAGCGCGACCTGATCCTGCACATCATCGAGGCCGTCGCGGCGCAGGTATTCATCCCCCTCACGGTGGGCGGCGGCGTGCGCACGGTCGAAGACGTGCGCCGCCTGCTCAACGCGGGCGCCGACAAGACCAGTTTCAATTCGGCGGCGGTGGCGAATCCCGATGTGATCTCCGCGGCGTCGCAGAAATACGGCGCGCAGTGCATCGTCGTTGCGATCGATGCCAAGCGCCGGGCGGACTCATCGGGCTGGGACGTCTACACGCATGGCGGCCGGCGCAACACCGGCCTCGATGCGGTGCAGTGGGCGCAGGAGATGGCGCGGCGCGGCGCCGGGGAAATCCTGCTCACGAGCATGGACCGCGACGGCACGAAGGCCGGCTTCGACCTCGAGCTCACGCGCGCGGTGAGCGATGCGGTGCCGGTGCCCGTCATCGCATCGGGCGGCGTCGGCAACCTCGAGCACCTCGCCGACGGCATCCAGAAGGGCGGCGCCGATGCGGTGCTTGCGGCGAGCATCTTTCACTACGGCGAATTCACCGTCGGCGAGGCGAAAGCGTACATGGCGCAGCGCGGCATCCCCATTCGCCTCTGAGCCGCGCCCGGGTGCGCCCGCGCGGCGCATGGGCCACAATAGCCGCATGCAGTGGCTCGACGAAGTCCGGTGGGACGCGCAAGGTCTCGTGCCCGTCATCGCGCAGGAAGCGTCGACGGGCGACGTGCTCATGTTCGCATGGATGGACCGCGAAGCGCTGCGCCTGACTGCCGAGACCGGGCGTGCGGTGTACCACAGCCGCTCGCGCGGCAAGCTGTGGTTCAAGGGCGAGCAATCCGGCCACGTGCAGGAAGTGCACGAGATGCGCCTCGACTGCGACAACGACGTGGTGCTGCTGATGGTCACCCAGCACGGGCACGACCCCTCGATCGCCTGCCACACCGGCCGCCACAGCTGCTTCTTCCAGCTGTACAAGGACGGTGCGTGGCACGCCGTGGAGCCGGTGCTGAAGGACCCCGCGGAGATCTATCACCCATGACGACCAGCAACGATTCCTTGGCGCAACTGGCCCAGGTCATCGAAAGCCGCAAGTCCGGCGACCCGGAGAGCAGCTACGTCGCGCGCCTGCTCAAGCAAGGTCCCGACGCCGTGCTGAAGAAGGTCGGCGAGGAAGCGGGCGAAGTGATCATGGCCGCAAAGGACGCGCAGCATGGCGGCGACCGCACGCGCATCGTCACCGAAGTGGCCGACCTGTGGTTCCATTGCATGATCGCGCTCGCGCAGTTCGGACTGTCACCCGGCGACGTGATCGAGGAGCTGGAGCGCCGGGCGGGCACCAGCGGCATCGAGGAGAAAGCCTTGCGCAAGGCGAAGCAGCGCGAACGAGGAGGGGCTTGAGATGGAGACCGACTACACGGAACTCGACGACAAGATGCCCGGTGACCGCAGCATGATGAACGTGCTGTACGGCATGCACACCGTCGCGCCGTTCACGCTCTGGTCGCTGGCCGTGGTCGCTCTCATCCTCAACTACATCCGGCGCTCGAGCGAGCCCGACGCCATCTATTCGAGCCACCACAACTACATGATCTCGACGTTCTGGTGGACGGTGCTGTGGCTGGCGGTCTCCGCGCCGCTGTGGATCGTCACTGCGCTCACTTTGGGTTTCGTGCCGCTCGGGCCGCTCGCAGCGTTCATCGTCGGCCTCTGGTACATCTACCGCTGCATCCGCGGCTGGCTGCGCTTCAACGAGAACCGCCCGCCGTACTGATCACACCGACATGCACACCGACCCGAACTGCATCTTCTGCAAGATCGTCGAAGGCAAGATTCCTTCGAAGAAGGTCCACGAGGACGACGAGATGCTGGCGTTCCGCGACATCAACCCGTGGGCGCCGGTGCACTTCCTCATGGTGCCGAAGGAACACATCGCGTCGATGGCGCAGGTGGACGAGCGGCATGCGCCCTTGCTCGGACGCATGATGGCGCTTGCGCCGAAGCTCGCGGAGCGCGAAGGGTGCCGGCCGTATCCGCAGGGCGGCTATCGCATGGTGGTCAACACCGGCGACGACGGCGGCCAGGAAGTGCATCACCTGCACATCCATGTGTTCGGCGGGCCGCGCCCGTGGAAACGCGGTTGAGCTGGCGCGAGCCCGGCCGCGGCCTTCCCGCTGAGCTAGTGCGTTCGGGCGGGGAAACGAACTCGCACCGCGGAATAGAATCGCACCCAACCGTACAGGAGATTTTTCCATGGGTTCGTTTTCCATCTGGCACTGGCTGATCGTCCTCGTCATCGTGCTGCTAGTCTTCGGGACGAAGAAGCTGCGCAACCTGGGCTCCGACCTCGGCGGCGCCGTCAAGGGCTTCAAGGATGGCCTGCGTGACGGCTCGGCGACCGACGTGCCCGAGACCCCCGTGCCGCCGCAAAGCCAGGTCACCGCGTCGCCGGCACCGGTGGGCGAGCGCCCGATCGATGTCGAGGCGAAGAACCGTTCCTGAAATGTGGGTGCCGCGAGGGGCGGCTGACGAATGATCGATCTCGGCCTGGAAAAGATGATGGTGATCGGCGCCGTGGCGCTGATCGTGATCGGGCCCGAGAAGCTGCCGCGCGTGGCGCGCACGGTCGGCGCGCTCATCGGCAAGGCGCAGCGCTATGTCGCCGACGTCAAGGCCGAAGTGAACCGCTCGATCGAGCTCGACGAGCTCAAGAAGATGAAGCAGGAGGTCGAGTCGGCCGCCCGCGACGTCGAGAGCTCCATCCACTCCGGCGTGCGCGACATCCAGAGCGAGCTGAACCAGGCGCAGCAGGGCATCGCGGCCGCCTTCGACGGGACGGCCGCGCCGGCGCTGCCCGACGCGTCCGTGCCGATCGTCTATCCCGAATACCGCAACCCGAAGAAGAAGTGGCGGATCAAGCAGGGCGCCACGCCGCAGTGGTACAAGGCGCGCACGGGAGTGCGCACCAGGGCGTTGTCCGGTGCCGCGCGAGTGGCCCGCTATCGCCCGCAGAAATTCAACTAGGACACCATGGCCGATCCGGATGACGAGCTCGCGGGGACCGAGCAGCCCTTCGTCGCGCACCTCATCGAGCTGCGCGACCGGCTGATCCGCGCGATGGTCTCCGTGCTGGTGGTGGCCGGCGTCCTGTTCCTCTACCCGGGCCCGTCGCGCCTGTACGACCTGATGGCCGCGCCCCTCGTGGCCAGCCTGCCGCAGGGCACGCACCTGATCGCCACGTCGGTGATCTCGCCGTTCGTGGTGCCGCTGAAGATCCTGCTGCTCACGTCGTTCCTCGTGTCGCTGCCCGTCGTGCTGTACCAGGCGTGGGCCTTCGTCGCGCCCGGCCTGTATTCGCACGAGAAGCGGCTCGTGCTGCCGCTGGTCATCTCGAGCACGGTCCTGTTCTTCCTCGGCGTGGCGTTCTGCTACTTCTTCGTGTTCGGGCGCGTGTTCCACTTCATCCAGAGCTTCGCGCCGAAAAGCATCACCGCGGCGCCGGACATCGAGGCTTACCTGAGCTTCGTGATGACGATGTTCCTCGCGTTCGGCGCGGCGTTCGAGGTGCCGATCATCGTGGTCGTGCTCGCGCGCATGGGCGTCGTGAGCATCGAGAAGATGCGCGAGTACCGCGGCTACTTCATCGTGGTGGCGTTCATCGTCGCGGCGGTGATCACGCCGCCGGACATCGTGTCGCAACTCGCGCTGGCCATCCCGATGTGCCTGCTCTACGAGATCGGCCTGTGGGCCGCGCGCATCTTCATCAGGACGACGCAGGCGCCCGAAGAGCAGTTGCCCGCCGCCACCGACAAGTAACTAGCGCTGCTGCTGCTGCTGGCCGGCGCGGGCGCGGGGGCGCAGGCCGGGTGTCACCGTCACGTCCAGGTTCTCGTCGCGCCGCTGCACGCGAAACTTCGCAGGCTCGCCGGGCTTGAGCGCGGCGACATCCGTGAGCAGTTCGGACACGTTCGCGATCGACTTGTCGCCGACCTGCACGACGACGTCGCCCGGGCGGATGCCGGCCTGCGCGGCCGGGCCGTTCTGCAGCACGCCGGTGATGAGCACCCCCGATTTTGCGCGCACGCCGAAGGTCTCGCCCAACTCGGGTGACAGGTCGGCGGGCTCGACGCCGATCCACCCGCGCTTGACCACGCCTTCCTTCACGATGCTTTCGAGGACCTGCCGCGCCGTGTTCACGGGGATCGCGAAGCCGATGCCCATGCTGCCGCCGGTGCGCGAATAGATCGCCGTGTTGATGCCCATCAGCGCACCGCTCGCATCCACGAGCGCGCCGCCCGAGTTGCCGGGATTGATCGCGGCGTCGGTCTGGATGAAGTTCTCGAACGTGTTGATGCCGAGCTGGTTGCGCCCGAGTGCGCTCACGATGCCCGACGTCACGGTCTGCCCCACGCCGAACGGGTTGCCGATGGCGAGCACCTGGTCGCCCACCTGCAGCGCGTCGGAGTTGCCGAGTGCGATCACGGGCAGGCGGTCCAGCGAGATCTTCAGGATCGCGAGGTCGGTGTCCGGGTCCGTGCCGATGACCTTGCCGCGGACCTTGCGGCTGTCGTTCAGCACGACCTCGATCTCGTCCGCGCCTTCAACGACATGGTTGTTCGTGACGATGTAGCCGTCGGGCGTGATGATCACGCCGCTGCCGAGCCCGGCCACCGGCTCGTTGCCCTGGTCGCCGAAGAAAAAGCGGAACCAGGGGTCGTTCGCCTGCGCGCCGTGGTCCGCCGCCTTGAGCGTGTCGATGCTCACCACCGCCGCGGAAGCGACCTTCGCTGCGAGCCGCAGGCTGCCCGCGGGCGCCGGGCCGCTGACAGTCGTGCGCGCGGCGGGCGCCTCCACGATCGACACGCCGGGCGGCGCGGGCGCGGCGCCGCCGCGGCCAATCCACTCGGGCTTGAGCGTCGCGACGACGAAGTACGCGGCCAGCAGGACGGTGACCGATTGCGAGAACAGCAGCCAGAAGCGACGCATCACGCGATTATGCGGGGCGCCCGCGAGCCATGGCGGACAATGGCGGCATGAGCGGCGCACCGATCGCGATCACCATGGGCGATGCCGCCGGCATCGGGCCGGAGATCATCGCGAAGGCGTTTCGCGATCACGCGCAGGACACGCGCGGCTGCTTCGTCGCGGGCGACGTCGAGGCGATCCGTCGCGGGGCGAGCGTGGTCGCGCCGGACGTGCCGCTGCCGCTTGCAGTGATCGACAACGCCGCGCAGGCGGATGAAGCGCCGCCGCGCTGCATCCCGGTGCTGCCGGTCGTTAAATTCGGTTCGCTGCCGCGCTACGGCCAGGTGAGCGCCGACGCCGGGCGTGCGGCTGCGGACGCGGTGACCTGGGCCGCGCGCGCGGCGATGAAAGGGGAGATCGCCGCGATCGTCACGGCGCCCTTGCACAAGGAAGCGCTCGCGGCCGCCGGTATCCGCTTTCCCGGCCACACCGAGCTGCTGCAGCACGAGGCCGGCGGCATGCCCGTGCGCATGATGCTCGCGAACGACGAACTGCGCACCGTGCTCGTGAGCATCCATGTATCGCTGCGCGATGCAATCGACGCCGTGACCTTCGACAACGTGCTGCAGACGCTGCGCATCGCGCACGCGTCGCTGGCGCGCGCCCTGGGCCACGCGCCGCGGCTCGGCGTCGCCGGCCTGAATCCGCACGCCGGCGAAGCGGGCCTGTTCGGGCACGAGGAGATCGAGGTGATCTCGCCCGCGATCGAAGCCGCGCGCAGTGAAGGCATCGACGCGAAGGGCCCGTTCGCGCCGGACACCGTGTTCATGCGCGCGCGGCGCGGCGAGTTCGACGCCGTGGTCGCGATGTACCACGACCAGGGGCTCATCCCCGTGAAATACCTCGGCGTGGACCAGGGCGTGAACGTCACGCTCGGCCTGCCGCTCGTGCGCACGAGCCCCGATCACGGCACCGCGTTCGACATCGCGGGAACCGGGTGCGCCGACGCCGCGAGCCTCGTCGAGGCAATCAGGATGGCGCGGCGCCTGGCCGGCCCTTGAGCTCGTCGCGGATTTCGCGCAGCAGCAGGATGTCCTCGGGCGGCGGCGCCGCCTCGGGGACGGCCTGCTTCTTTTCTTGCTCGTGCATCCGCCGCAGGCGGTTGATCGAGCGGACCATCATGAAGATGATGAAGGCGAGCAAAACGAAGTTCACCACGATGGTGATGAAGTTGCCGTAGGCGAGCACGGGCACGCCGGCCTTCTTCAGGTCCGCGATCGTGTGCGGGACATTGGCCGGCTCGGGGCCGAGCACGACGAACATGCTGGAAAAGTCGAGCGAGCCGACCAGCCGGCCCACGATGGGCATGACGACGTCGCCAACGAACGAATCGACGATCTTGCCGAACGCCCCGCCGATGATCACGCCGACCGCGAGGTCGACCACGTTCCCCTTCACCGCGAACTCGCGGAACTCCTTGAGCAGCGCCATTTCATCCCCTCGGTTGGAACACGCCCGAGCGTAGCGCGGAATGCCGCAAATCGCTGCGCCCGCGCAGGCCGGACGCGAGGCCGCCGCACGCGTTGTCGCGTTGAAATCGTGAATTCCCCTCAGCTACAATCGCCGGTTGACCCTGATAAGCACAACTCCACTTGAGGACCCCCATGAGTGACACTCCCATGGACCCGGCCAAGCGAACCTGGCTGATCGCATCCAGTTGCGTCGGTGCCGTCGGTGCCGCATTCACGGCCGTTCCGTTCGTGAGCAGCTTCGAGCCGTCCGAGCGTGCGAAGGCCGCCGGCGCGCCGGTGGAAGTGGACATCTCGGCGCTCAAGCCGGGCGAGAAGATGACGGTGGCGTGGCGGGGCAAGCCGGTGTGGATCGTGGCGCGCACTCCCGACGAAGTGGCCGCGCTGCCCAAGCACGACGGCGAGCTGGCCGACCCGCAAAGCAAGCGCAACCCGGACGAGTTCACCCCGGCCTATGCGCGCAATGAGCAGCGCTCGATCAAGCCCGAGTACCTGGTGGTCGTGGGCATCTGCACGCACCTGGGCTGCTCGCCCAGCGACCGTTTCACGCCCGGACCGCAGCCGAGCCTGCCCGACGATTGGCCGGGCGGCTTCCTGTGCCCGTGCCACGGGTCGACGTTCGACCTCGCCGGCCGCGTGTTCAAGAACAAGCCGGCCCCGGACAACCTGCCCGTGCCGCCGCACAAGTACCTGTCGGCGACGCGGCTGCTGATCGGCGAAGACAACAAGGCGTAAGGGGAACCACAGCATGGCCGAATTCAAGGAAATCTCCCCGAACGCCAGCGCCGGCGCGAAGCTCACCAACTGGTTCGAGAACCGGTTCCCGACGGCGTTCGCAGAGTACAAGAAGCACATGTCGGAGTACTACGCTCCGAAGAACTTCAACACCTGGTACTTCTTCGGCTCGCTCGCGATGCTCGTGCTGGTGCTGCAGATCGTCACCGGCATCTTCCTGACGATGCACTACAAGCCCGACGCGGCCAAGGCGTTCGAGTCGGTCGAGTACATCATGCGCGACGTGCCGTGGGGCTGGCTGATCCGCTACATGCACTCGACGGGCGCGTCGGCGTTCTTCATCGTCGTGTACCTGCACATGTATCGCGGCCTCATCTACGGCAGCTTCCGCAAGCCGCGCGAGCTGGTGTGGATCTTCGGCTGCGCGATCTTTCTGGTGCTGATGGCCGAGGCCTTCATGGGCTACCTGCTGCCCTGGGGCCAGATGTCGTACTGGGGCGCGCAGGTGATCATCAACCTGTTCTCCGCGATCCCGTTCATCGGCCCGGACCTGTCGACGTGGATCCGCGGCGACTACGTCGTGGGCGACGCGACGCTCAACCGGTTCTTCTCCTTCCACGTGATCGCGGTGCCGCTGGTGCTGCTCGGCCTGGTTGCCGCGCACCTGCTCGCGCTGCACGACGTCGGCTCGAACAACCCGGACGGCGTCGAGATCAAGGCCGGCCCGAAGGACGCCAACGGCCACCCGGTCGACGGCATCCCGTTCCACCCGTACTACACGGTGCACGACATCTTCGGCGTGAGCGTGTTCCTGCTGGTGTTCACCGCGATCATCTTCTTCTCGCCCGAGGGCGGCGGCTACTTCCTGGAGTACAACAACTTCATCCCGGCCGACCCGCTGAAGACTCCTTCGCACATCGCGCCGGTCTGGTACTTCACGCCGTACTACTCGATGCTGCGCGCGATCACCACGCAGATGATGTACGCGCTGTCGGCGATCCTCGTCGTCGCCGTCGCATGGGTGTTCGTCAAGAGCCGGGCGCCCGCGATGGCCAAGGGCATCCTCGCCGTCGTCGCGCTCGTGTTCCTGTGGCTGTTCGGCGCGTTCGATTCGCTCGGCCTGAACGGCATCGACCCGAAGTTCTGGGGCGTGGTCGTCATGGGCGGCGCGGTCATCATCCTGTTCTTCCTGCCGTGGCTCGATTCGAGCCCGGTGAAGTCGATGCGCTACCGCCCGGGCTGGCACAAGGCCGTCTACGGCGTGTTCGTCGTCGACTTCATCGTGCTCGCCTACCTCGGCACGCAGCCGCCGTCGCCGTCGGCGCAGCTGGTGTCGCAGGCCGGCACGCTGTTCTACTTCGGCTTCTTCCTGCTGATGCCGTGGTGGACGCGCCTGGGCGAATTCAAGCCGGTGCCCGAGCGCATCACGTTCGCGGCGCACTGAGCGGGAGACGAAGAGAAATGAAGAAAATCCTCATTGCGCTCATCGCATCGCTGGCCGTGGCGGGCGGCGCGTTCGCGACCGAAGGCGGCGCAGTCGCCTGGGACAAGGCGCCCAACAACCTCAACGACCTGACGTCGCTGCAGAACGGCGCGAAGTTGTTCGTCAACTACTGCCTGAACTGCCACTCGGCCGCGTACATGCGCTACAACCGCCTGCGCGACATCGGCCTGACCGAGGAGCAGATCAAGGACAACCTGCTGTTCACGAGCCAGAAGGTCGGCGACACGATGGAAGCGGCGATCGACCCGAAGCAGGCCAAGGACTGGTTCGGCGCGGTGCCGCCCGACCTCACGCTGATCGCCCGTTCGCGCGCCGGCCACGGCGGCTCGGGCGCCGACTACCTGTACACCTACCTGCGCACGTTCTACCGCGACCCGACGCGCCCGACCGGCTGGAACAACCTGGTGTTCCCGAACGTCGGCATGCCGCACGTGCTGTGGCAACTGCAGGGCGAGCGCGAGCCGCAGTTCGACGAGCGCGAGATCCACGGCGAAAAGGAGAAGGTGCTCACCGGCTGGAAGCAGGTGACGCCGGGCACGATGACCACGGTCCAGTACGACGCCGCGGTCGGCGACCTGGTGAACTACCTGCAGTGGATGGGCGAACCCGCCCAGGCGACCCGCGTGCGCGTCGGCGTGTGGGTGATCATCTTCCTGCTCCTGCTGACGCTGGTGACGTGGCGATTGAACGCGGCGTACTGGAAAGACGTCAAATAACCTGTTAACACGGAACGACGCGTGTCCGGCGCCGCCGGGCCGCGTTTTCCTTTTGTGAAGGAACCAACATCATGATGGTCCTCTACTCCGGAACCACCTGCCCCTTCTCGCACCGCTGCCGCTTCGTGCTGTTCGAGAAGGGCATGGACTTCGAGATCCGCGACGTCGACCTGTACAACAAGCCCGAGGACATCAACGTGATGAACCCGTACGGGCAGGTGCCGATCCTGGTCGAGCGCGACCTGATCCTGTACGAGTCGAACATCATCAACGAGTACATCGACGAGCGTTTCCCGCATCCGCAATTGATGCCGGGCGACCCCGTCGACCGCGCGCGCGTGCGGCTGTTCCTGCTCAACTTCGAGAAGGAGCTGTTCGTGCACGTGAGCACGCTCGAGTCGCGCGCGGCCAAGAGCAACGAGAAGGCGCTGGAAAAGGCGCGCTCGCACATCCGCGACCGCCTGACGCAGCTCGCTCCGGTGTTCCTCAAGAACAAGTACATGCTGGGCGACAATTTCTCGATGCTCGACGTCGCGATCGCGCCCCTGCTGTGGCGCCTGGACTACTATGGCATCGAGCTGTCGAAGAACGCCGCGCCGCTGCTGAAGTACGCCGAGCGCATCTTCTCGCGGCCCGCGTACATCGAAGCGCTCACGCCTTCCGAGAAGGTGATGCGCAAGTAGACTCGAGACTGATGAACGCACTGGAATCGACGTCGACCCGGCCCTACCTCATCCGAGCCCTCTACGACTGGTGCACGGACAACGGGCTCACGCCGTACGTGGCGGTGCTGGTCGACGACACGGTGCAAGTCCCGCGCGAGTACGTCAAGAACGGCGAGATCGTGCTGAACATCAGCTTCGACGCGACGTCGTCGCTGAAGCTGGGCAACGAGTTCATCGAGTTCAAGGCGCGCTTCGCGGGCACGGCGCGCGACATCATGGTCCCGGTCAACCGCGTCATCGCGATCTACGCACGCGAGAACGGGCAGGGCATGGCGTTCCCCGTCCCCGTTCCCGGCGGCGCGCAGGAGCCGCCCTCGAAAGCATCGCCGCTGTCGAGCGTCCCCGCGGCCGGCGGCCACGACGACGAAGGCAAGATCGTGCAGCTGGTGAATCCCGAACCCGACGGCGCGCCCGATGAGCCGCCGCGTCCGCCTGCGGGGCCGCGCCCCGCGCTGAAGCGCGTGAAGTGACGGCTGTCATTGGGCGGCCGGCGCCGCGCGCCTAGAATCGTCCCGCCATCTGCCGGTTTAGCTCAGGGGTAGAGCAACCGCCTTGTAAGCGGTAGGTCGTCCGTTCGAATCGGACATCCGGCACCAACTTTCGACGGAGCAAACCTTGCCTGCGCACCGCATCCTGATCGCCCTCGCCGCCTGCGCCACCCTCGCCGGATGCGCGCGCTTCGAAGAACGTTCCCACGGCTCGTGGCTCGACACGTACGGCATGCCGCCACCGGCCACCCGGCAGATGGTCGCCGAGCCGCAGGCCACGCAACTGCGCACGCAGATCGCGCAGGTCGAAGCGCAGGCCGAAGCGATCCGCGTGAAGCTCGCGCTCGAGAAGGACCGCATCAAGCGTTATGCGTACCTGCGGCAGCTGAGGGACCTCGACGACCAACAGCGCCCGCTCGACGAGCTGCTGCACCTCGGGCCGCAACGCCCCTTCGTGCCATTGCTCGAACCGGGCAACGCCGGGGCCTGACGCCTGCGGCGGACCGTCACGGTTGCTTACTTTCCTGCTATTTGGACCTTCAGCCGAATTGAGTTAACCTGCGCACCCCGGCGCTGAAGCTCTGCAATCAGAGCGGGCACAACCTGCCTCAGCTTCGCCGCCGCGGCGCTGTTGTCCACCAGCAGGCACCACGAGGTCCCATCGATGGGGCCGGCCTTCACGGCGGACCGCAACGGGCTTGGGACCAGGAACGAGACCGCTTCGAGCCGTTCGCGCGATTCACGCGCCAGCTGCGCGAGCTTCGCCAGTTGCGGCGCGTCTTCGCAGGCCTGGAGGACGGGCACGAAACGGCGGGCGGGAAGCGTCGTCATGTTAGGAGACAGGGGCAGTGCACTTCATTATCACGGATGCCTCGCTTGCGAAAAGCCGGGCCGTGCACCTGAGCGGCACGCAACTCGCCGCCGCATTCCTCGCCGTGTCGCTTGCGCTGATGCTCTGCGCGGCGGGCCTGTACCACTGGGTGTTCCTCAAGGGCGCGCGCGAAGGCTGGCCGGTGATCGGCTCGCTGGTCAAGCTCGTCGTCAAGGATGAATTCGAACAGCGCGACCGCTTCATGCGCGAGAACCTCGACGCGATGGCGCGCAAGGTCGGCGAGATGCAGGCCAAGCTCGTGCAGCTCGATGCACTGGGCGAGCGAGTGTCGGGGCTGGCCGGCGTGAACATCTCCGACTTGCGAGCGCCTGCAGGGCAAGGCGGCGCGCTTGTCGAAAGCCATCCGTTGACCATCGGCGAACTGCAGACTTCGCTCGATTCGCTCGAGCAGAACTCCGGCCAGCAGGTGGACGTGATGACCGTGCTCGAGTCGCGCCTGATCGACCAGAAGATCCGCAACCTCATGCTGCCGACGCAGCCGCCGCTGGCGGACGCGCGCATCGGCTCCGGTTTCGGCTGGCGCATCGATCCGTTCACCGGCCACTCCGCGTTGCATACGGGCCTGGACTTCGAGGCGGAGCCGGGCACGCCGATCCTCGCGGCGGCCGGCGGCGTCGTCGTCACGCAGGAGCTGAACCCCGCCTACGGCAACATGGTCGAGATCGACCACGGCAACAACCTCATCACGCGTTACGCGCACGCATCGCGCGTGTTCGTGAAGGTCGGCGACGTGGTCAAGCGCGGCCAGAAGATCGCCGCGGTCGGCACCACCGGCCGTTCGACCGGCCCGCACCTGCACTTCGAGGTGCTCGTGCAGGGCGTGCCGCAGGATCCGCAGAAGTTCCTTGCCGCCGGGCGCAGCGTCGGGCCCGCGAACGTGGCGGCATTGGGGCGCGCTCCCGCAGCGCCACGCGCGCACAGGTAAAATCCTTCCCTTTGCCGCGCGGCCTTGCTTTGGGCCGCGCGGTCCCCATTTCGTCCAGGACAACAACACGAGCCGGGCGTGCTTGCAGCCAGCGCCGCGCCTATTCGTTCATGGCCAAGAACATCCTCACCCAGATCTTCGGTTCGCGCAACGACCGCCTGCTGAAGCAGTACCGCAAGAACGTCGAGCGCATCAATGCCCTCGAGTCCCAGTTCGAGAAGCTGTCGGATGCCGAATTGCGCGCAAAGACGGACGAGTACAAGGCGCGCGTCACCCAGGGCGAAAGCCTGGACGACCTGCTGCCCGAAGCGTTCGCCACCGTGCGCGAAGCGTCCAAGCGCATCATGAAGATGCGCCACTTCGACGTGCAGTTGATGGGCGGCATCGCGCTGCACCAGGGCAAGATCGCCGAGATGCGCACCGGCGAGGGCAAGACGCTCACCGCCACGCTGCCGGTGTACCTCAATGCGCTGGCCGGCCGCGGCGTCCACCTCGTCACGGTCAACGACTACCTGGCCAATCGCGACGCGCAGTGGATGGGCCGGATCTACAACTTCCTGGGCATGAGCGTCGGCGTGAACCTGCCGCAGATGCCCAAGGAAGAAAAGCAGGCGGCCTACCGCGCCGACATCACCTACGGCACGAACAACGAGTTCGGCTTCGACTACCTGCGCGACAACATGGTGTACGAAGCGCCGGACCGCGTGCAGCGGGGCCTCAGCTACGCGATCGTCGACGAGGTCGACTCGATCCTGATCGACGAGGCGCGCACGCCGCTGATCATCAGCGGCCAGGCCGAGGACCACACGCAGATGTACGTCGCCATGAACAGCGTGGTGCCGCTGCTGACGAAGCAGGAAGGCGAAGCCGATCCGCGCACGGGCGAAGGCGTCACCAAGCCCGGTGACTTCACCGTGGACGAGAAGGCGCACCAGGTCTACATGACGGAGCAGGGGCACGAGAACGCGGAGCGCATCCTGTTCAACCTCGGACTGATCCCCGAGGGCGCGTCGCTGTACGACCCGGCCAACATCACGCTGA
Source organism: Ramlibacter sp. (assembly GCA_036561125.1). Taxonomy (GTDB): domain Bacteria; phylum Pseudomonadota; class Gammaproteobacteria; order Burkholderiales; family Burkholderiaceae_C; genus Ramlibacter. The sequence continues at coordinate 19,949 of DATBPW010000165.1, forward strand.
TGCACCACCTCAACGCCGCGCTGCGCGCGCGGCACCTGTACCTGCGCGACCAGCACTACGTGGTGCAGAACGGCGAGGTGATCATCGTCGACGAATTCACCGGCCGCCTGATGCAGGGCCGCCGCTGGAGCGACGGGCTGCACCAGGCCGTCGAGGCGAAGGAGGGCGTGAACATCCAGGCCGAGAACCAGACGCTCGCCTCGATCACGTTCCAGAACTACTTCCGCCTGTACGGCAAGCTCTCCGGCATGACCGGCACGGCCGATACCGAGGCCTACGAATTCCAGGAGATCTACGGCCTCGAGACCGTGGTCATCCCGCCCAACCGCCCGAGCAAGCGCGACGACCAGCTCGACCGCGTGTACAAGACGTCGCGCGAGAAGTACGAAGCGGCGATCAAGGACATCAAGGAGTGCCACGGGCGCGGCCAGCCGGTGCTGGTGGGCACGTCGTCGATCGAGAACTCCGAAATCATCTCGGAACTGCTGGACAAGGCCGGCCTGCCGCACCAGGTGCTCAACGCGAAACAGCACGCGCGCGAAGCCGACATCGTTGCGCAGGCGGGGCGGCCGAAAATGATCACCATCGCCACCAACATGGCCGGCCGCGGCACGGACATCGTGCTCGGCGGCAACGTCGAGAAGGCGATCGAGGCGATCGAGAACGACGAGACGCTCGACGCCGCGACGAAACAGCAGCGCGCCGCCGAGCTGCGCGCTCAATGGCAGAAGGACCACGAGCACGTCGTGGCGATGGGCGGCCTGCGCATCATCGCGACCGAACGCCACGAATCGCGCCGCATCGACAACCAGCTGCGCGGCCGCTCGGGCCGGCAGGGCGACCCGGGCTCGTCGCGCTTTTACCTGTCGCTGGACGACCCGCTGATGCGCATCTTCGCGGGCGACCGCGTCAAGGCGATCATGGAACGCCTGAAGATGCCCGACGGCGAGGCGATCGAGGCGGGCATCGTCACGCGCTCCATCGAGAGCGCGCAGCGCAAGGTCGAGGCGCGCAACTTCGACATCCGCAAGCAGCTGCTCGAATACGACGACGTGTCGAACGACCAGCGCAAGGTGATCTACCAGCAGCGCAACGACATCATCGACGCGCAGGACCTCTCCGCGCAGATCGCGTCCTTGCGCGAAGGCTGCTTCACCGACATCGTCCACCAGTTCGTCCCGCCCGAGTCGGTCGAGGAGCAGTGGGACATCCCCGGCCTGGAGAAGGCGCTCGAGGAATACGGCGTGCGGGCCGAACTGCAACAGCAGGTGCAGACCGCGAGCTCGATCATCGACGAGGACATCGCCGAATCGGTGAACAAGGCCGCGAATGACGCATTCGACGAGAAGGTGCGCCTGATCGGCCCCGAGAACTTCACGCAGTTCGAGCGCATCGTCCTGCTGCAAAGCATCGACACGCACTGGCGCGAGCACCTGTCCGCGCTGGATTACCTGCGCCAGGGCATCCACCTGCGTGGCTACGCGCAGAAGCAGCCGAAACAGGAATACAAGCGCGAGGCGTTCGAGCTTTTCGGGCAGCTGCTCGACTCGGTGAAGAACGAAGTCACGAAGGTGCTCATGACCGTGCAGGTCCAGTCGGGCGAGCAGCTCGAGCAGGCGGCCGACGCCATGGAGGATCGTGCCGAGCGCATCTCGAACGTCACGTACTCGGCGCCGACGGAAACGGGCGAAGTCCAGACGCTGATGGACGAGAGCACGGCGCGTGCGCAGACTCCGGTGGTTGCGGCGGCGGGCGCACGGGTCGGCCGCAACGACCCGTGCCCTTGCGGCAGCGGCAAGAAGTACAAGCACTGCCACGGCAAGCTGGCCTGACGGCCGCCCCTACTTTCGTAGTAGTAGAGGAGGCCTGCGGGTTTGTCCCAATTCACGTGAATTGGGCCGCACCTGTCAAGGTTGACAGGGGGACGCACGCGAAAGGCTGTGCTTTAGCCCTTAATGGGACACCGCATTGACATAACCAAAGGTGTCCCGTGATGCAAGTCGTTGAGAGCTTCCGTGAAATCCATCACACCGAGCCGGCAATGCCGCCGCTGCTCGCGCGGCGAATCGAACGTGAGTTCGCTGCGCGCTGGCGCGAGCAATGGGGCGGCAAGTTCATCCTGCACGGCCGTCCACCGCGAGAAGGCGCGGTGCGCCTCGACGGCAACGACTACCTCGGCGTCACCGGGCATCCGCGCATCGTGCAGGCGCAGATCGACGCGCTGCGCACCGACACCGAGTCGGTGGTGCAGTCGGGCGTGTTCCTGCTCGACCACCATCCCGCGCGCGCGTTCGAGAAGGGCATGGCGGCGTGGCTCGGCAAGGAAGACGCCTTCCTGTGCCAGTCCGGCTATGCCGCCAACCTCGGGCTGCTGCAGATCATCGCGGACGAACACACGCCCGTGTACCTCGACTCGCTCGCGCACATGTCGCTGTGGGAGGGTGCGCGCGCGGCCAAGGCGCCGGCGCACGCGTTTCGCCACAACGACCCCGCGCACCTCGAGCGCCTGATCGCGCAGCACGGCCCGGGCGTCGTTGTCGTCGATTCCGTCTACAGCACCACCGGCGCCCTGTGCCCGCTCGAGCAAGTGGTCGAAGTCGTCGAGCGCACGGGCAGCATGATCGTCGTCGACGAATCGCATTCGATGGGAACGCACGGGCCGAAGGGCGCCGGCTTGTGCGCGCAGCTCGGTCTCACGCATCGCGTGCACTTCATCACCGCGAGTCTCGCGAAGGCGTTCGCCGGACGCGCGGGCCTGTTCACCGCGCCGGCGGGGATGCGCCACTACATCCAGATCTCCGCGTACCCGAACATCTTCAGCTCGTCGCTGTTGCCGCACGAGATCGCGGGGCTCGCCGCAACGCTCGGCGTGATCCGCGATGCGGACGCGGCGCGGGCACGCCTGCATGCGAACACGCGCCGGCTGCGCGCCAGCCTGTCCGATGCGGGTTACCCGATCCACCACGGCAGCGAACAGATCATCGCGCTCGAAGCCGGCAGCGAACCGGCGGCGATGCGGCTGCGTGACGTGTTCGAAGAGCGCGGCGTGATCGGTGCGATCTTCTGCGCGCCTGCAACGAGCAAGAACCGGGCGATGCTGCGCCTGACACTGCACGCGGCGCTGGCCGAAAGCGAGATGGCGCACGTCGAGCGCGTCGCGCGCGAGGCGGCGGACATCCTGCAACCCTGGGAGTGGCCGATCGCGCGCAGGCAGCGTGCACGCCAGGCGGCGTGATCCGCCGCGTGCGGCCTCAACCCTGCACCGCGCGCTTTTCCTGGCGGGCGAGCCAGTTGTGGTAACTGTTCGCCGGGTCGGGACAGTGCGCGGGGTCGATCTCGAACGCGGCGCCGAGCAGGTTCGCGTCCTCGCCGAGCATGAAGGCCGGCTTGAGCGACACGGCGCCCGACCGGCCGAAGGCCTGGCGCACCTCGAGGTTCGCGAGACTCCGCCCGGCGCGGAGATCGGCGAGCGACGCGGCGTCCACGCCTTCGATTTCCGCGAGCTCCGCCGCCGCGCGCAGGCCGTCGCGATTCTCGAGTTGCAGCCAGCTGACCTTGCCGCGCGAGTCCATGCCGAGCACGCCGAACGGGGCGCCGATCGCCACGTGTTCGACCCAGTGTTTGGCCGCAAACGCCGCGAGGTCGCGCGCGACCGACGGCACACGCAGCAGCGCGTTCTGTTCGGGCGTGAGCGTCGCCCGCCAGATCTGCGAGTGCCGCGCGTTCGGGGTGGCCAGCAGGTGTTCGACCGACTCGATCAGGCGGCGCGAGATATCGGGTGTCTGCTTCGCGATGAACTGGTCGATGAGGCCGCGGTTGAATGCACGCACCGCGACCTGCTCGTCGGCCTGGCCCGTGAGCAGCACGCGCGAGCCGGGCCAGTCGACGAGCTCGCCCAGCGCGGTGAGGCCGTCCATCGCCGGCATCGAATAATCGAACACGCACACGCGCGTGAGCGCGAAGCGCTCGGTGTACTTGGACCAGTACGCGAGGATCTGCGGGATGAGCGGCTTGCCGGCGCGCCATTGCTCGACGAGCTGCTGCTGGTTCCATGCGTCCGCTTCCCAGAACGGTGGCTCCTGCTGCAGGTAGTTGATGCACTCGTTCGGGCGCAGGAACAGCTTCACGTGCCATTGCCGCGGCAGAACGAGCGCGAGCATCTCGAGGTAGTCGGGATCGTCGTCGAGGAACACGACGGTGCCGGGGCGCTGGAACAGTGGGAAGCTCATGGGGTCGGGTGCATTGTGTCAGGCGCGGCCGGAGGCCGGCAATTCGATGGTGAATACCGCACCGTGGCCGGGTGCGGATTTCACGCGGATGGAGCCGCGGGCCGCATGCACGACCTGGTTGCAGAACGCGAGGCCCAGGCCGTGGCCCGTGCCCCGGTTGGTGGAGAAGAAGGGCTCGAAGATGCGGCCCTGCAACTCGGGGTCGATGCCCACGCCGCGGTCGGCGATGGCGATGCGGCCGCGGTCGTGCTGCAGCCCGATCTCGATCGCCACGTCGCCGGGGCTCATCGCCGCGCTGCTGGCGGCCAGCGAGCGCAGCGCGTTCTTGATCAGGTTGTCGATCACCTGCGAGAACAGCGGGTACGAGCCGCGGAACATGAAGTCGGTGTGCACGTTGACGAGCACGCATTCCTTTTCGCGTGTCGTGCGGAACGGGTAGTTGAGGACCGCGGTGCGCACCACGTCCGCGGCGGACACCGACTCGGCGCGCACCGGCAGGCGCGTCAGGCGCGCATTGGCGATCTGCAGGTCGATCTGGTGGTTCATGTTGCGCACGAGCGTGTGCAGGCGCGCGGCGAGCTGCTCGAGCTTGTGGTTCGATTCGGGCGTGCACTCGCCGGCGCAGCCGCGCACGGCGTCGCCGATCAGCGCCATCGTCGCGAGCGGCGTGCGCAATTCGTGCGCCATGATCCCCATCGTCGCCAGCGTGTGCGACAGGTGCTCGCGCCGCAGGTTGGCGGTGGACAGCCCGAGCAGCATGCCCATGCTCACGCAGAACGCGAGCACCATGGTGTTGGTCCAGAACAGTTCCGGCGGCCACGCAGGAGTCGCCGGGCCCGCCAGCTCGAACAGGACGCGTGCCGCGACGCCGCCCGTCGCGATGCCGATCGTGGCGAGCCGCCAGTCCGTCGCGAAGTAATAAGTGAGGATCATCGCGGCCATGCTCGCGAGCCAGGCCGGGTTGCCGCCGTTGCACAGGTACATCCACGAGAACAGGAACGGCAGCTCGAACCAGAACACCGCGCTGAACACCTGGCCCGAGAGCCGGCTGTTCGGGTCCTTCGAGACGCGGTCGTTGATCAGGAGCAGCCCGAGCGACGCGGTGAACAGGCGCAGCGGCAGGTTCTCGTAGGGCTGCGGCAGCCACACGGCCCACACGAACCAGAACAGCGGGTGCCCGAAGAGCGTGAACAGGCCGAGCCCCTTCATGCGCACGGGCGAAGGATGCAGCACCGGCACGAACGGCGCGGTGACCACTTCTTCCTTGAGCCATTGCAGCACGAGGTGCGACATGGCCGGCCGCCGCACGGGGGCGGGATCGGCGATGGCGATGCGCGAATCGCGAGTTCGTTCCAGCAGCGGGTCCTCGATTCCGGCGTGACGGTGCGTGCTATTGTCCCGGTTCTGCAACAACACGTCGATGCAGCTCCCTGTTAACTTTGACAGTGTCAGCCTTGACGGCCTGCTGAGCGACTGGGTCGGCGCGCTGCGTGAATTCTCCGTCGAGGCCGTTTGCGTCCTCGGCCCGAATCCCTTCGGCGACAGTGACGAGCGCGAAGTCGTCGCGGTGCATCCGCCGATCGTCGCCGATGCTGCGCTGGCGCTGGCGGAAAGCCGCGACTTCGGCGCGCCCTGGCGCGATTCGGATGCGCCGCTGGTCGCGTGGCAGCACATCGCCAAGTCGGACCAGCTGTCGTCGAGCCGCTGGCGCATGCTGTGGCTCGCGCACGGCTTCCAGACGGTAGTGCGCGTCGAATTCCAACTGCCCGCGGGGCGCGCCTTCGAATGCTTCATGTTCAGCCCGCGCGAACTCGCGGACCGGGCGGAGGCGTCCTCGCTCGCCTGGTCCGCGCTGAACATCTGGCCGCTGGTCAAGCGCTGCATCGCGCAAGAGCGCTCGACGCTCAGCCCGCGCGAGCGCGAGTGCCTGGTGCTTGCGTTCCAGGGGATGACCGCGCGCGAGAGCTCGCAGGTGCTCCGGTGCAGCGAGCGCACGGTGAACTACCACCTGGCGAACGCGATGGCGAAGCTCAAGGTCGACAACAAGATGGCCGCGATCCAGCGCGCATGCTGGTTCGGGGCGATCTGAACGTCCCCGTGGCCGACCGAAACGTTTATATTCGCCGCAGTTGAGCCATCGAGGCCTGCCATGCCAGAAGACGACGAGGACCGCACCGCTTCATTGATGACGCCCGCCAAGCTGGCGCAGGTTGCGAGCAAGCCGAAGGCGCCGGTGTCTCCCGCTGCGTGGCTCGACAAGATGGCCACCGGCGCGGGGCACCAACACGTGCACCGCCTCGCGGAACTGCGCGCCGACCTGCAGTTGCAGGCAACCAAGCGCGACTTCTCGCCGCTCGCGCAGCACCTGGCAGCGCTGGCGGAAGTGTTGCCGCAACTCGACTTCGGGTTGCTGCAGCAAAAGGGCGGGCTGCTGTCGCGCCTGTCGGGCAAGGCCAAGGCCACGATGGCGGAGTTCGCGACGCAAGTCGACCGCATCGAGGAAGCGATGGACGAACTCGCGACCCAGGCGAAGTCGCTGCAGAACCGGCAGGGCGACCAGGCGAGCGGCACCGACAGGACCTTGCTCGAATTCGAAGTGGAGTTCCGCGGCATCGAGAAGATCATCGACCAGAGCGCGCGCTGGCTGCAGGACATGCGCAACCAGTTGAAGGCGCGCGAAGCCGAAGCCGGGGACGAGGCGGCGCACCAGCAAATCCGCGAAGACGCGCAGCGCTGCGAACTGCTGGTCGCGCGGCTGAAGTTGCTGCGGGCATTGAGCAGCGCCGCGCAAACATCGCAGCAGCAGGCGCAAGCGACGGCGGCGCGGCGCGCCGCGCTCGTGCAGTCGCTGCAAGGTGTGGTGGCATCGCGCATCAGGGACTGGCGCGCGCGCATGACGTTGCTCGCTGCCGCCGCGCGCGAGGGCGAGTCCGCGGGGCTGGGCCTGGAAGGGCCGATGGACAGCCATCGCGAACTGCAGCTGTGCGTCAAGGACGCGCTGGCCGACTGCGCGCAAGTGCAGGCGCACGAGCAGGCGCTCGCCGATGGCCTCGACGCATTGGGGCCGCACCTGCAGGCGGCCGGCTGACCCGAAGGCGCCGATGCCGTTCCTCGCCGTCGACGTCGGCAACACGCGCCTGAAGTGGGCGCTGTTCGACCAGCCGCGCACCGGTGCCGCGATGCTCGCGCAGGGCGCCGAATTCCTCGAGAACATCGACAAGCTCTCCGAAGGCCCGTGGGCCACCTTGCCCGGGCCTTCGCGCATGCTCGGTTGTTCCGTCGCCGCCGATGCGGTGAAGCGGCGGGTCGAAGAGCAGATGGAGGAGTTGTGGACCGTCCCCGCGCATTGGGTGATTCCCAATGCGGGCGAGGCCGGCATGCGCAATGGCTACGACCATCCGGCGCGGCTCGGCGCCGACCGCTGGGTGGCGATGATCGGCGCGCGTCATCGCATGCTCGCCAGCGGGCCGGCCCGCCCGATGGTGGTCGTGATGGTCGGCACGGCCGTCACCGTCGAAGCGATCGATGCGGGCGGTGCCTTCCTCGGCGGCCTGATCGTGCCCGGCCACGGCATCATGTTGCGCGCGCTCGAATCGGGCACGGCCGGGCTGCACGTGCCGACGGGCGACGTGCGCGAGTTCCCGACCAACACCTCGGATGCGCTCACGAGCGGCGGCACGTTCGCGATCGCCGGCGCGATCGAGCGCATGGTGCAGCACGTGCGCAATCACTGCGGCGCGGAGCCCGCGCGCTACATGACCGGCGGCGCAGGCTGGAAGATGGCCCCGCACATGTTGGTCGACTTCGAGCTCGTCGAAAGCCTGATCTTCGACGGGCTGCTCGTGATCCAGGAAGGCCGCCTCGCGGCGGTTTGAATCAAGCCGCCAGCCCGTCCACGCCCTGCCGCATCGCCTGGCGTGCCTGCGCGAGCACCTTCTGCTTCCACTCCGGGGTGTCGGTGTAGAACGCGTCGCGCATGCGCTGGACAATTTGCTGCGCCAGTTGCGCATCGGCGCCGGGATGATTGGCGAGCCAGTGCGACCCGCGCAGCGCTTGCAGCGTCTCGAGCAGCGGGACTGTGCCGTACTCAAGCGCGATGCTGGTGAACTCCGCCTGCGGGCATTCGTCGTACGCCGCGCCGCACATCAAGCCGGTGAGGAAGGCCGACGTCGAGCTGCCGTCGTAGATCGACGTGATCGGCGTCGCGCCGCCGCCGGCCCACCACGCACGTGCGCGCGTGATTGCGGCCGGATCGTTGCGGCCCGCGAAGATGCGCTCGCCGACGCCGCTCGGCCCCAGCCCCGTGTGGAAATCGATCCACGCGAGCCGCGCGCAGCGCCCGGCCTGCGTGCGCAGCACCTCGCGGATCGCGGTGTTGCTCCAGCTCGGCGCGGTGCCGCCGAAGAACAGGCCGTCCGGGAATTCGTGCTGCCCGCGGCTCACCGCTGCCTGCAGCGCGCCTTCGCCGTTGGCTGCGATGTAGCGGCCGAGCGCGACTTCATTGTCCGGCGTCGGCGGCCACACATCCGGCAGCAGCAGCGGATGCAGTTCGCGATAGCCCGGGTTGTCGGGCAAGGGCTGGCTGAAGTCGTGGAAGTTGCGGTTCAGGTCGACGTTCTCGTGCGTCGTGCGGCGGATTGACGAGAAGCCGAACGGGTTGAGTGCATGCACGTACACCACGGCGACACCGCGTTCGCGTGCGCGCGCCCGCCAGCTCGCATCGCGCAGCGCCGCCACCTGCACGCCGCTGCCGCAGAAACCCTCGACGCCGTGGCACGCGCTCGTGAGCAACAGCACCGCGGTCGCGTTCGGGTGGCCGTCGCGCACGATGTCCATCGCGAGCTCCTCGCCGTCGCGGCCGCGCTGCGGATGGACCTTGCTCTCGACGGCCAGCCCGGCGGCTTTTGCCGCGTCGATGAATTTCTGCCGCGCTTCGCGGTATGTCGCCGCGAACGATTCCTCCCCGCCCACGCTCACACACGGTCCTTCGCGAGCCAGGCTTCGGCCAGGCGCACCCAGTACGTCGCGCCCAGCGGGATCAGTTCGTCGTTGAAGTCGTAGCTCGGGTTATGCAGCATGCACGGGCCCGCACCATGGCCCATCTCGCGGTGGCTGCCATCGCCGTTGGCGATGAAGCAGTACGCGCCGGGCTTGGCCTGCAGCATGTACGCGAAGTCCTCGGCGCCCATCGTGGGCTCCTGGCGCACGACGTTGTCCTCGCCGACGATCGACGCGAGCACCTGGCGCGAGAACTCGGCTTCCTTTTCCCAGTTCACGGTCGGTGGGTAGTTGCGGTGGAATTCGAATTCGCATACGGCGTCATGCGCCGCGCAGAGGTGCTCGGCGATTTGCTTCATGCGCTTTTCGATGAGGTCGAGCACTTCGAGCGTGAACGTGCGCACCGTGCCTTGCAGCTCGCAGGAGTCGGGCACCACGTTGGTCGCCTCGCCGGCGTGGATCATCGTCACCGACACGACGCCCGCGTCGATCGGCTTCTTGTTGCGGCTGATGATCAGCTGGAACGCGTGGACCATTTCGCACGCGATCGGCACGGGATCGATGCCGTTGTGCGGCAGCGCGGCGTGGCTGCCCTTGCCGCGGATCGTGACCTTGAATTCGTTGCTCGACGCCATGACGGGGCCGGGGCTCACGGCGAATTTGCCGACGTCGAAACCGGGCCAGTTGTGCATGCCGAACACGGCTTCCATCGGGAACTTGTCGAACAGGCCGTCGTTGATCATCTCGCGCGCGCCGCCGCCGCCTTCTTCGGCCGGCTGGAAGATCAGGTAAACGGTGCCGTCGAAGTTGCGGTGCTTCGCGAAGTGCTGTGCGGCGGCGAGCAGCATCGCGACGTGGCCGTCGTGGCCGCACGCGTGCATCTTGCCCTTGTGCCGGCTCGCGTGCTTGAAGGTGTTGAACTCCTGCATCGGCAGCGCGTCCATGTCGGCGCGCAGGCCGATCGCGCGGTTGCTCGTGCCGTTCTTGACGATGCCGACCACGCCGGTCTTGCCGAGCCCGCGGTGGATGGGAATGCCCCACTCGGTCAGCGCGGCCGCGACCACGTCGGCGGTGCGGTTTTCCTCGAAACAGAGTTCGGGATGCGAGTGGATGTCGCGGCGGATCGCGCTGATCGACGCCGCCTGCGTGACGATGGAGTCGAGGATGTTCATGGTGTGTGCCCCCGGGGCCGGGAAAGGGAAGCTGACAGTCTAGCGGCGCCGCCTGCCGCGCGCCACGCGGGATATCCGCGAGAATGGAGGCGATGGAGCCCTCGACGACGCCTTTCGTATCACCGGACGCGCTGGAGCTGGCGCAGGCGCTGGTGCGCATGGACACGCAAAGCCACCATTCCAACCTCGAGCTCATCGATCATGTCCGCGGCCGGCTCAAGCGGCTGGGCATCGACAGCCGCCTGACCTTCAACGAGGAGCGCACCAAGGCCAACCTCTTCGCCACGATCGGCGAGGGCAAGCCCGCCGGCGTGATCCTCTCCGGCCACACCGACACCGTGCCGTGGGAAGGGCAGGACTGGAAGTTCGATCCGCTCGGCGGCGAGGTCGACGGCGGACGGCTCTATGGGCGCGGCTCGGCGGACATGAAGAGCTTCATCGCGATCGCGGTGGCGCATGCCGAAAAATTCCTCGACCGCGAGCCGCCGTTCGCGATCCACCTCGCGCTCAGCTTCGACGAGGAGGTCGGCTGCTTCGGTGTGCGGCACCTCATCGCCGACATGCGGGACGCCGGCATCCGGCCGCTGGCGTGCATCGTCGGCGAGCCCACGAGCATGGTGCCCGCGATCGCCCACAAGGGCGTGTACCGCTGGCGCTGCTGCGTGCGCGGCAAGGAAGCGCATTCTTCGCTCACGCCGCACTCGGTCAACGCGGTGGAAATGGCCGCGCGCGTCGTCGCGCGGATCCGCGAGATCGCCGAAGGGCTGGAGCGTGGCGAAAAGCGCTACGAAGGCTTCGATGTGCCCTTCACGACCGCGAGCGTCGGCCAGTTCCGCGGCGGCATTGCCGACAACGTCGTGCCGCGCGACGCGGAGTTCCGCTACGAATTCCGCGACCTGCCCACGGCCGACGTGCAGTCGCTGCAAAGGCAAGTGGTCGAGTACGCGAAGTCGCTCGAACCCCAGATGAAGCGCGTCGCGCCGGATGCGGGTTTCAACTTCGAGACGATCTGCGCGATCCCGAGTTTCCTCGGCTCCGCGCAGGACGACATCACACGGCTCGCCCAGCGGCTCGCGGGTGAGGCGCGCACGACCGAAGTCGCGTTCGGCACCGAGGCGGGCCTGTTCAAGGACTCCGGGATCCGCACCGTGGTGTGCGGCCCGGGCAGCATCCAGCAGGCGCACCAGCCCGACGAGTACGTCACGCTCGACCAGCTCGCGCGGTGCGAGCAGTTCATGCGCGGGCTGGCGGAAAGCCAGGGGATCGGGGGATGAGGAGATGAGTGCTGCTGGCAAGTCCGCTGCCGTCGTCGTGCGTGGCGCTTGTCCGCACGATTGCCCCGATACGTGTGCGCTGGTGACGACCGTCGAGGACGGCGTCGCGATCAAGGTGCAAGGCAACGCGGAGCACCGGCACACCGACGGCGTGCTGTGCACGAAGGTCTCGCGCTACACCGAGCGCACATACCACCGCGACCGTGTGCTGTACCCGCTGCGGCGCACGGGCCCGAAAGGCTCCGGCAGCTTCGAGCGCGTGAGCTGGGGCGAAGCGCTCGACGACATCGCGAAGCGCCTCGCGGCGATCGCGGCGCGCGAGCCGCAGGCGATCGTGCCTTACAGCTACGCGGGGACGATGGGGCTGGTTCAGGGCGAGAGCATGGCGGCGCGGTTCTTCAATCGCCTCGGCGCGTCGTTCCTCGATCGCACGATCTGTTCCAGCGCGGGGGGCGAGGCGCTGGTGTACACGCTCGGCGCGAAGGTCGGCATGAAGGTCGAGTTCTTCGCGGAGGCGAAACTGATCGTGATCTGGGGCAGCAATTCGATCACGAGCAACCTGCATTTCTGGAAGCTCGCGCAGGAAGCCAAGCGGCAAGGCGCGAAGCTCGTTTGCATCGATCCGCGCCGCACCGAAACGGCCGCGAAGTGCCACGAGCACATCCAGCTGCGTCCGGGCACGGACGCCGCGCTGGCGCTCGCGCTGATGCACGAACTCATCACGCACGACTGGCTCGACCACGACTACATCGCGCGGCACACGCTCGGCTGGGAAGCGCTGCGCGAACGCGCGTTGCGCTGGTCGCCGGAACGTGCCGCGCAGGTCTGCGGCATAGCCGCGGAGCAGATCCGCTCGCTTGCGCGCGACTACGGCACGACGCAGCCCGCCGCGATCCGCCTGAACTACGGGATGCAGCGCGTGCACGGCGGCGGCAACGCGGTGCGCGCGGTGGCGTGCCTGCCGGCGCTCACCGGTGCATGGCGCCATCGCGCCGGCGGTGTGCTGCTGTCGAGCTCGGGTTTCTTCCCGGCCGACAAGGCGGCGCTGCAACGGCCCGACCTGCTGCGCGGGCGCGCGCCGCGCACGATCAACATGGTGACCATCGGCAATGACCTGCTGCGCGAATCGTCGCCGCAGTTCGGGCCGAGGATCGAAGCGCTGGTCGTCTACAACAGCAACCCCGTCGCGGTTGCGCCCGAGTCGAGCAAGGTCGTGGCGGGTTTCGCGCGCGAGGATCTGTTCACGGTCGTGCTCGAGCACTTCCGCACCGACACGGCCGACCACGCCGACTACATCCTGCCCGCAACGACGCAGCTCGAGCACTGGGACGTGCACGCGGCCTATGGCCACACGGACGTGCTGCTCAATCGCCCCGCGATCGCGCCGCTCGGCGAAGCGCGCCCGAACACGCAGGTGTTCCGCGAACTCGCGCGCCGCATGGGCTTCCTCGAATCGTGTTTCGCGGAAGACGACGCGAGCCTGTGCGTGACGGCGTTCGGCAACAAGGTCGACTTCGGCGAGCTCATGGACAAGGGCTTCTCGACCTTGCACGTCCCGGACGCGCCGTTCGCCGAAGGCGATTTCCCCACACCGTCGGGCAAGTGCGAATTCTTCAGCGAGCGGCTCGCGAAGACGGGCCAGGACGGCTTGCCGGACCACGTCGGGAACTATGAAGCCGCCGGCACGTCGCAACA
>DATBPW010000166.1:0-4301 GCA_036561125.1 Ramlibacter sp.
CGCCGGTCGCGCGCGAAATACGTCCGGGCGCCCGACTGCGGAAGAAGCGGGAGTTCGCCACGCGCGGCGTCGCTTGCGATTTCGGCGAACGCGGCGAGCCCGGCTTCCCAGCAGCGTGCATTGAGGCTGAGCGCGGTCTCGTCCGGCGCGATCGCGAACGTCTTCTGCTTGACGATCCGCCCGGCATCGACGCGATCGGTCATCTCGTGCCACGTGACGCCGTGCTCGCGTTCGCCCTGGACCAACGCCCACGCCGGTGCGTTCAGGCCGGCATAGCGCGGCAGCGGTCCGTCGTGGAAATTGATCGCCAATTTGCGTGCGCGCCGCAGCAGTGCCGGCGGCAGCACCTCCAGGTTCGCGACGGAGAAGAAGTAGTCGAAGCCCAGCTGCGGCAGGTCGACCGCCTCACCGGCCGCGATCAGCCTGTGCGCGATGCCTTGTTGCCGCGCCCACTGCGCGACCTCCGCGTTGCGCGTCGCGACGAACGCGACCGTGTGCCCGGCGTCGCACCACGCTTGCGCGCAGCGCGCCAGCAGCGTCCCGTCTCCCACGAACACAGCACTCGTACTGCTCATCATCAAAGTGCCTTTCCTGCGATGCCGCCGTCCTCACGCGGCGAAGAATCTTTCATGCGCGCCATGCGCGCGCGCGAATTGGTGGAGGTGCGCGGCCGAACGGAACTCCGTGCGCCTCACGACGAACTCGGGGTCGGCCGGCGCGCGCAGCACGACGGCCAGCATGCAGTCCGGGTATGCGTGCACGACCGCGCCGCGGCCCGCGCACGCGCCCGTGCTGTTTTCGAGGTGCACGTCGAAGCGGTCCGCAGTGCGCGACGTGCATGCGACGCGCGGGTTGCCGTCCGCCAGCCCCGTGCCGCAGGCTTTCCAGAATGCTTCGAGCACGGTCCACTGGAAGAAGAACTGCCGCGCGGTCACCGGCTCGTGCGTCACCACGAACGCGCCGAGCAGGCCCGCATCCACCGGCTTGCCGTCGACGACCTCGATGTCGATGCCCACCGCGGTGCGCGACACCGCGCAGGCCACCGCGTCGGCCGACCGCGACAGGCTCACGTGAAGCTGCGGCAGCCGCGCGATGCAAGGCCGCCCTTTCGCGTCATGGCGCAGCTCGATGTCTTCCATGGCGAGCGCACTCTCCTGCGCGACGAGGCAGCGCAACATCGCGTGCGCGGTGATGTAGGCGCCGCGGTCGGCATCGAAGCGAAAGCTCTGCGCTGCAGCGCGCTCGCCCGCGTCCAGCACGTGTTCGAGCTCGTGCCACTCGGCCGCCGACCAGTGCCCCGGGCGCGCGCAGGCGATGCGGACGTTGTCGTGTTGGGTTTCCATGAAATTGCTGTGCCTGCTGCGAGCCCATGAATAGTGCGCCGGCGCGAGGCTCATCCATGGGCTGCGATTCGAAGTTCCGCCGCAGTCCTACAGCCGCGTGGGACGCGCGCCTTCAATCGAGGAGCGCGTGGCGAAGCGGCTCGATCCAGGTGTCGGTCTTCGGGTCGAAGACGCCGAACGTCGAGGCGAATTCCCAGTACGCCCAGCCGATGCCGCGCTTCTCGGCTTCGTCGCGCACGATGCGCGTGTACGCCGCGCGCGAACGCAGGTCGGCCTTCTCGTAGGAGCCGAACTCGCCGAGGTACACCGGGTAGCCGGTCAGCTCGTTCCAGCGCCGGGCGGCGTCGAGCGCGTCGGCGATCTGCCGGTGCTGCTTGTCGTCGCAGCAGGTCGGCCCCACCGGGTACTGCGGCATCCACTCCACGCCCTGGTGCGTGAACGACATGGGGTCGTAGTTGTGGACCATGACGATGATGTTGCGGTCCATCGGCAGCCGCAGCTTCTTGAGTTCGGGGATCGCGTTCCACTCGTCGGGGCCGATCAGCACCGTGCGGTTGGGGTTGCTCGCGCGCACCGCCTCGAGTGCGCGCAACGCCAGCGAATTCCAGGCTTCGCCGCTCAAGCGGTCGTGCGGCTCGTTGAGCAGCTCGAACATCAGTTTCGGCGAGCGTCCCTTGTATCGCAGCGCGATCTGCTTCCACAGGTTGACCAGCCGCTGGTCGAGCACCGCCGGGTCGACCGTGAATTCGTGCGGGTGCTGCTTGTCGCCGTTGATCTGCGTGTAGTGGTGCACGTCGAGGATCACGTACATGCCCTTGGCGAGGAACGCGTCGACGACCTGGTCCACGCGCTTGGCGAACGCCTCGTCGATCGTCGCGTCCGCGGTCGGCGCCGCATGGTTGCTCCACCGCACGGGCAGCCGCACCGTGTTGAACGCGCCGGCGACCTTGTCGATATATGCGGGCTCGAGCTTGACGCCCCAGTCGCCTTCGCGCGGCGCATCGAGCATGTTGCCCATGTTGATGCCGCGGCCGAGGTGGCGCGCGATCTCGCATGTCTCGGACGATACGGATGAACAGGATTGCTCCGCCGCGCCGGCGGGCCAGGCAGCCGTGGCCAGGAGCACGGCCGTCGAGAGAAAGAAGAGTCTGCGCAGTTGCATGGCGCGCAATTCTGCGGGGACGGATGCGCTCGCGAGGCGCTCATCAAGATGATCGCGGCGGCGTCCTACATGGCTGGCGTTGGATGAAGCGCGCGATAACCACCGCCGACGATCCCGGCCTGCGCCGGGATGACAAATCAAAAGCCACGCTTGTCTCGCGACAGGTGACATCCGGTGAGGCCGATTTCGGCAACGCCAGCGACCGGGGCCGCCGCGGCGTCAGAGTTAATTGGGGTCAGAGTCCAAATTCGCTGCATCGCGTTGCGATGCATTCTGAAACCTGCGAAGCAGGTTCGCGAAATTGGTCTCTGACCCCAATTAACTCGTCGAAAACTGACTCGCGGGCGAATGTCTGAACGGAGAGATTGATTGCGTCTTTTGCAATCAATCTCGCAGTGAGTTCGACCGCGCAGCCGCGGCGGCCCAGAGGTCGATGGGAACAGGGCGCGCCAGCGTCCTGCGATGTCCCATGAGGCCTTGCCGGATGCCGCCTGGCGCGAGCGCACGGCGCAAGAACACGAAACACTGGATGCAGGATTAAGCCCGGCATGACAAGACATGACCCCGCGTGCGCGGACATGCCACTCCAATTCGCTACTCGCTGATCTTGCGGCCTTCCTCGACCTGCCAGTTGAAGTAGTTGTACAGGCCCCAGGCCAGCGTCGCCATGAGGACGGCGGTGCCGAACATCAGCGAGATCACGATTGCGACGATCGTGTACCAGTTCGTGCCGCCGGCGACATCCCCTTCGCCGGCCTGCGCGTTGAAGCGCGCGTTCCATTTCTCGCGCGTCATGAGGCCGTAAATGATCGCCATGAGCGCGCAGCCGGCCACCGTCATCCCGAGCAGGGGCACGAGGAACCAGCTCCACGGGTCGTCGAGGCCGATCTGGTTCGCGCGCACGATGCCGTAGATGCCCAGCAGCGACGGGATCGGGAGCAGCCAGCCGAGCCAGTCGCGCATGCCGTGAAGGTAGAAGCGGTGCAGCCCGAACGGCCCGCCGACCAGGGCCAGCCAGGCCGCGAGCGTCTTGTTCTTGTATTTCATTGAGTGTCCTGGGGCGCTGTGGTGTTGCCCGCGCCGACGGCCCTTTCCATGATCACGATGTCGAGCCAGCGCCCGAACTTCCAGCCGCACGACTGGATCGTGCCCGCATGCGTGAAGCCGAGCGCACGGTGGACGCCGATCGAGCCCGCGTTGCCCGAATCGCCGATCACCGCGATGAGCTTGCGCATGCCGAGCGCTTCAGCCCGCCTGACCGTTTCGGCGAGCAATTGCTTGCCGAGGCCCTTGCCCGCTGCTTCGGGGTGCATGTAGATCGAATCCTCGACACAGAAGCGGTAGGCCGGGCGCGGGCGGAACGGCACGCAGCAGGCGTAGCCGACGACGCGGCCATCGTCTTCCATGACGAGCCAGGGCAGGCCCTTGGCCAGCACGTCGGCGCGCCGCGATTTCATTTCGTCTTCGGTGGGCGGCGTCGTCTCGAACGTGCCTGTGCCGTTCAGGACGTGGTGCGCGTAGATCGCCGTGATCGCGGGGACGTCCGCGTCGCGGCTGGGGCGGATCGAACTCATGTCGGCTGAAAAGGTTATACTCGCAGGCTTTCCCAGCGTGTCGCTGGCCGGGTGGCCAATAGCGCGTGTCTCAACGCTGGAACGTGGAAGACCACCCAAGGATACAAGCAATGGTCGTGATCCGACTCGCACGCGGCGGTGCCAAGGCCCGCCCGTTCTTCAACATCGTCGTCGCCGACAAGCGCATCCGCCGCGACGGGCGCTTCATCGAGCGCATCGGGT
>DATBPW010000167.1:0-2747 GCA_036561125.1 Ramlibacter sp.
TTGTTCCTGGAAGACGCATCGTTCGAGCCCGCCGCGCAGGGTTCGGCTGCCTCGCTCGCGAGCGAACTGCGCGCGCCGTTCAATGGCAAGGTCATTGCGGTGAAGGCACAGGCGGGTGCGAAGGTCGCGCGCGGCGACACGTTGCTCGTTATCGAATCGATGAAACTGGAGCACTCGCTGGCTGCCACGCGCGATGCGGTCGTCAAGGCGATCCACGTGCAGCCGGGCCAGCAGGCCGCGACGTCGCAAGTGCTCGTCACGTTCGAGTCCGCGCCATGAACGCCGAAACCCGCGCCGACATAGCCGCGCTCGTCGCGACGGTGCAGCGCTTCGCGCGCGAGCGGCTCGTGCCGAACATCGACGCGTGGGAAAAGGCGGGCACAGTGCCACGCGAAATGCACCGCGAAGCCGCGGCACTCGGCCTGCTCGGCTTGGGCTACCCCGAAGACCTCGGCGGCACGCCCGCAAGCTACGTGCTGCGCAATGCGATGTCCGCTGCGCTCGCGCGTTCCACCGCGAGCGGCGGTGTCCTGGCCGCGCTGTTTTCGCACAACATCGGCTTGCCGCCGATCCTGCGGCACGGCACGCGCGAGCTGCAGCAGGCGGTGATCCCGCCCGTGCTGCGCGGCGACAAGATCGCGGCGCTGGCGATCACCGAACCCGGCGGCGGCTCGGACGTCGCTGCGATCCGCACGACCGCGCGGCGCGACGGCGGCGACTGGGTCATCGACGGCGAGAAGGTGTTCATCACGTCGGGCATGCGCGCGGACTGGATCACGCTGGCCGTGCGCACGGATGCGGCCGCGAAAGGCGCGTCGGGCATCTCGATGATCGTCATGCCCGGTGACGCGAACGGATTGTCGCGAGTCGCGCTCGACAAGATGGGCTGGCTTTGCTCCGACACCGCGCACCTGCGCATGGATGGCGTGCGCGTGCCGGCACGCTATCTCGTCGGCGAAGAGGGCGCGGGTTTCCGGATGATCATGGGCAACTTCAACGGCGAGCGGCTCGCAATGTCGGCGATGGCGCTCGGCTTTTGCGAAGCGTGCTTCGACGAAGCGCACGCATGGTCGCGCGAGCGCAAAGCCTTCGGCTCGGCGCTGTCCGAAAAGCCGGTGATCCGCCACAAGCTCGTCGACATGCGAATGCGCATCGAGTCGACACGCGCGTGGCTCGATGCGGTGGGTGAACTCGCCGACGCGGGGAAATTGGAATCTGACCCCGATTGTGTAGCCCAGGTCTGCATGCTCAAGAACCATGCGACGCAGGCGATGCAGTTCTGCGCCGACCAGGCGGTGCAGGTCCTCGGCGCGATGGGTTTCATGCGCGGCACGAAAAGCGAACGCATCTACCGTGAAGTGAAGGTGATGATGATCGGCGGCGGCGCCGAGGAAATCATGAAAGACCTCGCCGCGAGGCAACTGGGACTATGACGCGCACTTCGCACACACCCGCGAGTTTCGAACCCGATTTCGTCGCGGGCCTCAAGCAGATGTTCGAGGAGCAGATCGCGTTCAACCACCTGATCGGGTTGAAGGTGGACCGCCTCGATCCGGCGGGCGTCGCCGCGCACATCGACATGCGACCCGAACTCGTCGGCCATTTCAGCTATAACCGCCTGCACGGCGGCGTGATCAGCGCGTCGCTCGACGCGATGGCCGGCCTCGCGGTGATGGCCGCGATGGGCGCGAAGCACCTGGACGAGCCGCCCGAGCAGCGGTTGCAGCGCTTCGGGCGGCTGGGGACGATCGACTTGCGCATCGATTACCTGCGTCCCGCGATCGCGCCGCGCTTCGAGCTGCAGGCGCAGGTGCTGCGATTGGGCTCGCGTGTGGCAACTGCGCGCATGGAGTTCCACGCGGCCGGCGGCGAGCTGCTCGCCACCGGGTCGGCCGCATACATCGTCTCCTGAACGATCAGTTCGCGCGCCCGGGGTGCGTTTGCGCGCCGTGCCCACGCTCGGTCACGTACACGGTGCCGGTGAAGCTCGACAGGGGCGTGCCGTCTGCGCGCCGCACGTCGACACGATAGACCGCCAGCCGCCGCGAGCGCGACACCTCCACCGCGTGCGCGACGAGCGTGTCGCCCGCGAAGGACGGGTTCTGGTAGGTGATGTGCGCGTCGATGCCGGCTGCGACCACGCCGTGCGAGTTCGATGCGAGGCCGAACGCGGTGTCCGCGAGCGCGAAGGTCACGCCGCCGTGGCACGTGCCGTTGAAGTTGATGTGCTCAGGTACTAGTGTCAGCGCGACCGTCGCGGTTCCTTCGCCTGCAGCGACAAGGCGCATGCCTAGCGATGCGGCGAACGGGTCCGCGGCGAACAGGCGCTCGACACGCACGGCTGCCGGGTCGTTGGCGTCGATCGGCTTCGATTGCACGTGGGCCAGGAGACGCCGGCCGTGTCCCGTGGCGGTCGCATGCGCCGCCACCTGGTCCGCCAGTTCCGCGATGCCGTTGCCCGTCGTCGCGCTCGTCGACACCACCGGCACCTTCCACGCGCCCTCTGCCCCGCGCGCGCGCAGGTGCAGCATGTCGCGCAGGTCGCGCGATGTTGTCTCGGCGCCGGGCAGGTCGCCCTTGGTCACGACGAGCACGTCGGCGATCTCCAGGATGCCGGCCTTGATCGACTGGACGTTGTCGCCCAGGCCCGGCGGGCACGCGACGATGCGCGTGTCGGCCACGCGCATGATCTCGACCTCGGATTGGCCGGCACCGACGGTCTCCACGATCACGGTGTCGAACCCCGC
>DATBPW010000168.1:0-3179 GCA_036561125.1 Ramlibacter sp.
GGTACGCAGTACACCGCACGGACCCGTGATGGAGGTCCTGGCGGCGAGTTCCGCGTGGGCCATCTGCGAATGGTTCGACAAGGGCCTGCGGCAAGCGAACCTGTTCGAGGTCGCCGAGTTGCAGCAGGTTGCCGTGCAGCAGGCGCAGCAGCCGCAACCTCCGGGCGACGATCCACCGGCGAAAGGCTGACTGGCGTAGAGTGACCGCCATGCATGACGCGTGGAACCTGAAGCGATTCGTCGATGCGCAGGAACCGGTCATCGGCGAAGTGCTGCTCGAACTGGAGCGCGGCCACAAGCGCACGCACTGGATGTGGTTCATGTTCCCGCAGCACGTCGCGCTGGGCCTGAGTGCGACGGCGAAACACTTCGGCATCCACTCGCTCGAGGAAGCGCGCGAGTACCTGGATCACGCGGTCCTCGGCCCGCGGCTGAAGCACTGCTGCGAAATCCTGATGAAGGTCGAAGGCCGCACGGCGCACGAGATCTTCGGCTCGCCCGACGATCTCAAGCTGCGCTCGTGTCTCACGCTGTTCGAGCTGGCCGCGCCCGGTGAGGCGATCTTCGCGAATTGCCTCGACAAGTACTACGCCGGCCGGCGCGACGAACGCACGATCACGTTGTGCCCGGCGCCATTGCCGCACTGAAGCGAGTCGGCGGCGCACGCAGCGCATCGAAGTGAAGTGAAGGGCAAGCTCACGGGATGTGCAGCTTGCTCGAGTTCTTCACTTCCTCCATCACGGCGTAGGTCCGCGTCTCGCGCACGCCGGGCAGTTGCCACAGCACCTTGCCGGCGAACGTGCGGTACGCGTCCATGTCGGCCACGCGCGTCTTGACCAGATAGTCGAAGCCGCCCGCGACCATGTGGCACTCGAGGATTTCGGGGTGCACCTGCACCGCCGCGCGGAATTCATCGAACACGTTCGGCGTGGTCCGGTCCAGGTGCACTTCGACGAACACCAACATGCCCGCGCCGAGCAGCTTCGGGTTCAGCCGTGCTTCGTAGCCTTCGATGTAGCCGTCGCGCGTGAGGCGCTGAACGCGTGCGAGCACCGCGGTGGGCGACAGCGCCACCGCTTCGGCGAGCTTCTGGTTCGAGATGCGCCCGTCGTCCTGCAGCTGCGCGAGGATGCGGCGGTCGATCCGGTCGAGGTCGTCGAGTCCTGCCAAGCTAGTGGATCCTTCGGCGCGGCGCGCAAAAATCGAAGGAAGATACTATAGCGAACCCGGATCATCGTGGATGTCACGCGAACAACGCCCTCCATGGACCCGACTCCCCCGCGCCCGCCCGAGCCCTTCATCGACCCGATCCCGCCGGCGGCGACGCCGCTGCGCCAAGCCATCTCCGCGGCGTGCCGCACGCCTGAACCCGAAGCCGTGAAGGCCGTGCTCGAAGGTGCGCGCGTCGGCGCCGGCCTGTCGGCGCGCATCAACGAGCTCGCGTTGCGCATCGCGACGAACCTGCGCACACGCAAGGCGTCGACCGGCCGCGCAGGCATCGTGCAGAACCTGCTGCAGGAATACGCGTTGTCGTCGCAGGAAGGCGTCGCGCTGATGTGCCTGGCCGAGGCCTTGCTGCGCATTCCCGATGCGGCCACGCGCGACACGCTGATCCGCGACAAGATCGCGCAAGGGCAGTGGCACTCGCACCTGGGCAAGAGCCCGTCGCTGTTCGTGAACGCCGCGACGTGGGGCTTGCTCATCACGGGCAAGCTCGTTTCGACGCACAGCGAGTCGGGCCTGTCGTCGGCGATCGGGCGCGTGGTCAGCATGGGCGGCGAGCCGCTGATCCGCAAGGGCGTCGACATGGCGATGCGCATGATGGGCGAGCAGTTCGTTACCGGCGAGACCATCGCCGAGGCCTTGCAGAACGCCCGCGCGCGCGAAGCCGAGGGCTTCAGCTACTCGTTCGACATGCTCGGCGAAGCCGCGATGACGGCCGGGGACGCGCGCAAATATCTCGATGCGTACGAGCAGGCGATCCAGGCGATCGGCACTGCGTCCGCCCACCGCGGCATCTACGCGGGCCCGGGCATCTCGATCAAGCTGTCGGCCCTGCACCCGCGCTACAGCCGGTCGCAGTACGACCGCG
Source organism: Ramlibacter sp. (assembly GCA_036561125.1). Taxonomy (GTDB): domain Bacteria; phylum Pseudomonadota; class Gammaproteobacteria; order Burkholderiales; family Burkholderiaceae_C; genus Ramlibacter. The sequence goes on from DATBPW010000168.1 coordinate 2,093, forward strand.
TGATGGCGGAGCTCTACCCCGTGCTGGTGCAACTTTGCGCACTCGCCAGGAGCTACGACATCGGCCTGAACATCGACGCGGAGGAAGCCGACCGCCTCGAGATCTCGCTCGACCTGCTCGAGCAGCTCTCGTTCGAGCCCCTGTTGCAAGGCTGGAACGGCCTCGGCTTCGTCGTGCAGGCTTACCAGAAGCGCTGCCCCTTCGTCATCGACTCCGTGATCGACCTCGCGCGCCGCAGCCGGCGGCGCCTGATGATCCGGCTGGTGAAGGGCGCGTACTGGGACTCCGAGATCAAGCGCGCGCAGGTCGACGGCCAGGACGGCTACCCGGTCTACACGCGCAAGCCCTACACCGACGCGTGCTACATCGCGTGTGCGCGCAAGCTGCTCGCCGCACCCGCCGAGGTCTATCCGCAATTCGCGACGCACAACGCGCAGACGCTCGCAGCCATCTACGAAATCGCCGGGCCAGCGAGCTACGAACCCGGCCAGTACGAATTCCAGTGCCTGCACGGCATGGGCGAGCCGCTGTACGAGCAGGTCGTGGGCGACGCGGCGCAGGGCAAGCTCGGGCGGCCGTGCCGCATCTACGCGCCTGTCGGGACGCACGAGACGCTGCTCGCCTACCTCGTGCGGCGCTTGCTCGAGAACGGCGCGAACACGTCGTTCGTCAACCAGATCGCGGACTCGGGCATCTCGATGGAACGCCTGGTGCGCGACCCGGTGGACATCATCGAGGAGTACGCGCGCAATGAAGGCGAGCTGGGCCTGCCGCATCCGGCGATCCCGCTGCCGCGCGACCTGTACGGCGCGCTGCGCAAGAACTCGCGCGGCATCGACCTCACGAACGAGTCGGTGCTGCGCAAGTTGGCCGATACGTTCGCGAGCGCCGCGCACGAATCATGGTCGGCAGCGCCGCTGCTCGCGGAAGATTTGCCGAGTGCGGAATCGGTTCCTGTCGCCAACCCGGCCGATCGCTCGGATGTCGTGGGCCGCGTGGCCAACGCGACAGTCGAACAGGTCGAACGCGCGATTGCATTCGCCGCTCGAGGCGCGCCGCGCTGGGCCGCCACACCGCCCGCACAACG
>DATBPW010000169.1:0-8142 GCA_036561125.1 Ramlibacter sp.
GTGGTGACGATGCAGGCCTGCGCGCGCATCGGCGCGACGCACAGCGTGGTGTTCGGCGGCTTCTCGGCGAAGTCGCTCAACGAACGCATCATCGACGCCGGCGCGGTGGCGGTGATCACGGCCAACTTCCAGATGCGCGGCGGCAAGGAGATGGCGCTGAAGGCGATCGTCGACGAGGCGATAGCCATGGGCGGCTGCGACACGCTCAAGTCGGTCTTGGTCTACATGCGCACGAACACGCCGTGCAACATGGTCGCGGGGCGCGACAAGACATTCACCGAAATCCTGCAAGGGCAGGGCAGCGAGTGCAAGCCGGAGCCGGTGGGCGCCGAGCATCCGCTGTTCATCCTGTACACGTCGGGCTCGACGGGCAAGCCCAAGGGCGTGCAGCATTCCACCGGCGGCTACCTGCTGTGGGCCAAGCTCACGATGGACTGGACGTTCGACATCAAGCCCGAGGATGTGTACTGGTGCACGGCCGACATCGGCTGGGTGACCGGTCACACGTACGTTGCCTACGGCCCGCTCGCGGCGGGCGCGACCGAGGTGGTCTTCGAAGGCATCCCGACGTACCCGAATGCGGCGCGCTTCTGGCAGATGATCGAGAAGCACAAGGTCAGCGTGTTCTACACGGCGCCGACGGCCATCCGTTCGCTGATCAAGGCCGCCGAGACCGACGCGAAAGTCCATCCGAAGAACTCGAACCTTTCGAGCCTGCGCATCCTGGGCACCGTCGGCGAGCCGATCAACCCCGAAGCGTGGATGTGGTACTACCGCAATGTCGGCGGCGAGCGTTGCCCGATCGTCGACACGTTCTGGCAAACCGAAACCGGCGGCCACATGATCACGCCGCTGCCGGGTGCGACGCCGCTCGTGCCCGGCTCGTGCACGCTGCCGCTGCCCGGCATCGCGGCAGCGATCGTCGATGAAGCAGCGCACGATGTGCCGAACGGCTCGGGCGGATTGCTCGTGGTGAAGCGCCCGTGGCCGTCGATGATCCGCACGATCTGGGGCGACCCCGAGCGGTTCAAGAAGAGTTATTTCCCGCAGGAGCTCGGTGGCATGTACCTCGCCGGCGACGGCGCCGTGCGCGATGCGAAGACGGGTTACTTCCGCATCACGGGCCGCATCGACGACGTGCTGAACGTCTCGGGCCACCGGCTCGGCACGATGGAGATCGAGTCCGCGCTGGTGTCCAAGACCGATCTCGTCGCCGAGGCCGCGGTGGTCGGCCGCCCGGACGACCTCACGGGCGAGGCGGTCGTCGCGTTCGTCGTGCTCAAGCGCGCGCGGCCCACGGGCGAAGAAGCGAAGCAGATCGCCAACGAGCTGCGCAACTGGGTCGCGAAGGAGATCGGCCCCATCGCCAAGCCGAAGGACATCCGCTTCGGCGACAACCTGCCGAAGACGCGCAGCGGCAAGATCATGCGCCGCCTGCTGCGCTCGATTGCGAAGGGCGAGGCGATCACGCAGGACACGACGACGCTGGAGAATCCCGCGATCCTCGAGCAACTGACGCAAAACGCCTGAGCGCTGTCGTGCCGCCCTGCGCCGGGGCGACAAAAGAAAAGCCCGCCGAAGCGGGCTTGTTCGTTGGCGCCCGGCGCATCACTTCAGCGACAGGATCCACTGCACGAGCTTCTTGGCTTCGGCCTCGCTCACCTGCGTGTTCGCGGGCATCGGCACCGGGCCCCACACGCCCGACCCGCCCTTCATCACCTTCTGCGTGAGCTTGTCGACGGCCGTCTTGTCGCCCTTGTACTTGGCGGCGACGTCCTTGTAGGCGGGGCCGACCACCTTCTTGTCGACCGAGTGGCAGGTCAGGCAGTTCTTCTGCTGCGCGAGCTCCTGCTGCGCGAAGGCCGGCGACGACGCGGCGGCGACCAAGGCGACTGCGAACAAGGCACGTTTCATGGGGGCTCCTCTTGTAGCGGGATGGTTGGGTTGGGGTACAGTACTCCAAACGCCATTCTAGTGAGCGCGGTTGACTCGCGACATGCCCCATGTTGTTCCTCGTCCTCGGAATCGCCCTGCTCGTCATGAAGTACATGGAGTTCGGCCCGGTGGCGGCGTGGAGCTGGCTCGTCGTGCTCTCTCCTTTCGCGCTCGCGGTCGTCTGGTGGGCCTGGGCGGACTGGTCGGGGTACACCAAGAAGAAGGCCATCCAGCGCGAGAACCAGAAGAAGCAGGCGCGCATCGACAAGGCCAAGGAAGCCATCGGGACGAAGCCGACGAGGCGCCCGTGAGGAGCCTCGCCGCCGCGGCGCTCAATAGTTGTCCAGCACGGCGCCCTTGCTCGCGCTCGACGCATTGAAAGCGAACTTCGCCTGCACGCCGCGCGTGTAGCGCGGGGCCGGCGCCTTCCACGCGGCGCGCCGCTTCGCGATCTCCGCATCGGGCACGTTCAGCTTCAGCAGCAGCTGGTGCGCGTCGATCGTGATCGAGTCGCCCTCGTTGACGAATGCGATCGTTCCGCCCACCGCGGCCTCGGGCGCGACATGGCCGACCACCATGCCCCAGGTCCCGCCCGAAAAGCGCCCGTCCGTGATCAGGCCGACGCTTTCGCCCAGCCCCGCGCCGATCAGCGCGCCCGTCGGCGCCAGCATCTCGGGCATGCCCGGGCCGCCCTTCGGCCCGAGGTATCGCAGCACCATCACGTCGCCGGCCTTGATCTTGCCGTCCAAAATGGCCTGCAGCGCCGACTGCTCGTCGTCGAACACGCGCGCCGGCCCCGTGATCACGGGGTTCTTCAGGCCCGTGATCTTCGCGACCGCGCCCTCGGGCGACAGGTTGCCCTTGAGGATCGCCAGGTGCCCATGCTCGTACATCGGCCTGGCGATCGGGCGGATCACGTCCTGGTCCGCGCGCGGCTGGTCGGGGATGTCCTTGAGCGTCTGGGCGATCGTCTTGCCGGTGATCGTGATGCAGTCGCCGTGCAGCAAGCCGGCGTTCAGCAGGATCTTCATCACCTGCGGGATGCCGCCCGCGCGGTGCAGGTCGACCGCGAGGTACCTGCCGCTCGGCTTCAGGTCGCAGATCACGGGCGTCTTCTGGCGGATGCGCTCGAAGTCCTCGATGGTCCATTCGACGCCTGCCGCATGCGCGATCGCGAGGAAGTGCAGCACGGCATTCGTCGAACCGCCGGTGGCCATGATCACGGCCACCGCGTTCTCGATCGACTTGCGCGTGACGATGTCGCGCGGCTTGATGTCCTGCTTGATGGCCTCGAGCAGGACCTTCGCCGATTCCTTCGCCGAATTCATCTTCTCGTCGTGCGGGTTGGCCATCGTCGACGACCCCGGCAGCGAGATGCCCAGCGCCTCGAACGCGGACGACATGGTGTTCGCCGTGTACATGCCGCCGCACGAGCCCGTCCCGGGGATCGCGTGCTGCTCGATGTCCTTCAGCTCCTGGTCGCTGATCTTGCCCGCGGCGTTCTGGCCGACGGCCTCGAACACCGAGACGATGTTGAGGTCCTCGCCCTTCCACTTGCCTGGCAGGATCGTGCCGCCATAGACGTAGATCGCCGGCACGTTCGCGCGCAACATGCCCATCAGGCCGCCGGGCATGTTCTTGTCGCAGCCGCCGACGACGACGACGCCGTCCATCCACTGGCCCTGCACGCAGGTCTCGATGCAGTCGGAGATCACTTCGCGGCTGACCAGCGAGTACTTCATGCCCTCGGTGCCCATCGCCATGCCATCGGAGATGGTCGGCGTGCCGAAGATCTGCGGATTGCCGCCGGCCTCGAGGATGCCTTGCACGGCCGCGTCGGCGAGCTTTTGCAGCCCGCTGTTGCACGGCGTGATCGTGCTGTGGCCGTTGGCCACGCCGACCATCGGCTTGCCGAAGTCGGTCTCCTTGTAGCCCATGCCGTAGTACATGGAGCGGTTGGGCGCGCGCGCCTTGCCCTGCGTGATGTGGTCCGAGCGCAGGTGCATCTGGATGGGTTTCGTGTCCATGGGGCAAAGTATGCGCCGCCGGGGTGATTGCTGCCAATCTGATTTCGGTCATCGATTAATATGCAGCGCATATGAGTGATGCGACGATCGAGCTGCGCCTGTGGCGCCAGTTCCTCGCGGTGGCGGAGGAACTGCACTTCGGCCGCGCCGCGCTGCGCCTGCACATCACGCAGCCGCCGCTCACGCAGGCCATCGCGCTGCTGGAGGAGCGCCTCGGCGTGCGCCTGTTCGATCGCACCAAGCGTGTCGTGAAGCTCACGCCGGCCGGCACGGCGCTCGTCCCGCAGGCGCGCGACCTGCTTGCGCGAGCGGCGACGTTGCCCGCGCATGCGCGCGCTGCCGCGCACGGCGAGACCGGGCGGCTGCGGCTCGCCTTCGTGTCGACCGTCGGCTTCGGCCTGCTGCCGCGCTGGGTGCGCGGCTTTCGCGCGCAGCACCCGGGCGTGGAGTTCGAGCTGATCGAGGCGACGGGCGACGTGCAGCTCGCGGCGTTCGAGCGCGGCGACATCGACGCCGGCTTCATCATCCACTCGCCCGGGTTCGTGCCGCCCGGCATGCATCACTTGCGCGTCGGGCGCGAAGCGCTGGTCGCCGCGATTCCGGAGCCGCATCCGCTCGCGCGCGCGAGGTCGCTGCGCCTCGAGGCGCTGCTGGCCGAGCCGCTGGTGATCTTCCCGCGGCGCATCGTGCCGTCGCTGCACGACGCGGTGTTCGGCCTGTACCACGCGAACGGCCGCACGCCCCACGTCGCGCAGGAAGCGATCCAGATGCAGACGATCGTCAACCTCGTCGCGGCGGGGCTGGGCATCGCGTGGGTGCCCGACAGCGTGCGCGAGTTCAAGCGTGGCGGTGTTGTCTACCGTGCGCTGTCCGGTGCGCAGGCACAGCGCGTGCCGGCGTGCGAGACGAGCCTGGTCTGGCCGGACGCCGACGCGCCGCCGGTGCTCGAGCGCTTCCTTTCCTATGCGCGCCAGCAACTGCGCGGGCGTGGCTGAGCAGGGCGGCCGGCCCAACGGCCATGGTCCTTGCTTCACAATAGCCACATGGCATTGATGTATCCCCACATCGATCCGGTGGCCGTGCACCTCGGCCCCGTGTCCATCCACTGGTACGGCATCACGTACCTCGCGGCGTTCGCGCTGTTCATGTTCCTCGCGTCGCGGCGGCTGCGGCACGAGCCCTATGCGTCGCTGCCGAGCTGGTCGTCCAAGGACATCGAGGACATGCTGTTCCTCGGCGTGCTCGGTGTCGTCATCGGCGGGCGATTGGGCTACTGCCTGTTCTACAAGCCCGGCTACTACGCCCAGCATCCGCTGGAGGTCTTCTTCGTGTGGATGGGCGGCATGAGCTTCCACGGCGGCATGCTCGGCGTGATCGTGTCGCAGTGGTGGTATGCGCACTCGCGCGGCAAGCCGTTCTGGCAGGTGATGGACTTCGTCGCGCCGTGCGTGCCACCGGGCCTGGCCGCGGGCCGCGTCGGCAATTTCATCAACGGGGAGCTGTGGGGACGCCCGGTCCAGGCCGACGTGCCGTGGGCCATGATCTTCCCGCAGAGCGGCTCGATGGTGCCGCGCCATCCGTCGCAGGTGTACGAGTTCCTGCTCGAGGGCATCGTGCTGTTCACGGTGCTGTGGCTGCTGGCGCGCAAGCCGCGGCCCGAAGGGCAGGTCTCCGCCGCGTTCCTCATCGGCTACGGCGTGCTGCGCTTCACCGCCGAGTTCTTCCGCGAACCCGACTCGTTCCTCGTGTGGCTGCAGCAATCGACGGGGCTGTCGATGGGCCAGTGGCTGTGCGTGCCGATGGTGATCGCGGGAGTGCTGCTCTGGCTGTGGTCGGCCTCGCGCCGGCCGCAACCGGTTCCTGCGCGGCCGTGACCTGCGGCCGCCCTTTGCCCGGACCCGCTTGACGAGGGTTCGTAATTTTCTATAATTACGCGTAATTACACAACACTGTCCGCAGAATCGCTTCAAGGCAGGTCGCCCATTGGCTCATGCGCATCGTCCACAACTCGCTCCACGATGAGGTCGCCTCGCAACTGCGCGAGCGCATCTTCTCGGGCGAACTCATGCCCGGCACCTTCCTCGACGAGGCGCACCTGGCCGCGCAGATGCGCATCTCGCGCACGCCGCTGCGCGAGGCGCTCAAGGTCCTGACCGCCGAGGGATTGGTGCGGCACGAGCCGCGCCGGGGCTGCTTCGTCAACGAGGTGACGGAGCGCGATCTCGACGAGATCTTCCCGGTGATCGCCTTGCTCGAAGGGCAGTGCGCGCGCGAGGCGGCGCTGAAAGCCACCGATGCCGACCTCGAGGCGCTGGCCATGCTGCACGAGAAGCTGCAGCGCCACGCGAAGGCGCGGCGGATCAACGAGTACTACGCGGCGAACTACGCGATCCACGAGGCCATCATCGCGCTGGCCGGAAACCACTGGCTGGCGCAGGTGATCGGCGACCTGCGCAAGATCGTCAAGCTCGCGCGCCTGCAGCAGCTGCACGCGCCCGGAAGGCTGGACCAGAGCCTGTCCGAGCACCTGGCGGTCTTCGCGGCGTTGAAAGCGCGCGACCCCGACGGCGCCGAAGCGGCGATGCGCACCCATCTCGCGCGCCAACGCGGCGCGCTGCGCGAGCTCGCCGGCCGCTCGAAACTTGCCAACCTGAAGGGCATCGCATGAAACCCGCCGACTGGTTCACGCGCAACGTGCATGCCGTCGCCGCGCTCGGTACGGCGGGTGAGGTGCGCGACGTGCCGGCGATGCGCCCGGTGAAGGAAAGGCTGAAGGCGACGCTGCGCCGCCACCAGGAGGCGCTGTCGCCGCGCGTCCTGCGCCGCACGCTCGGCGAGTTGCAGGCCATCGTCGACCCGCACGTGAGCGAGGTGGAAGGCGGGCGGCGCGCGATGCACCTGGCGCAGTGGTACGCCAAGGCATCGCCGGAGGAGCGCCGCGACTGCTGGCTGCTCATGAGCGACCAGTTCGGCCCCGACCCGCAAGCGCTGAAGGCGGCGCGCGAACAATACGAAGCGGCGCAGGGCACGGCGGACGAAGCGCATGCCGAGGTCCGCCTGCGCAAGGCGTTTTCGTCGCCGCGCACGCGCATGCTGCAACGCTTCGCCGTTTTCCCGGAAGGCATGCGCTTCCTCGTGGACATGCGCGCCGAGCTGCTGCCGCACGTGAAATCCGACAAGCGCCTCGTCGCGCTCGATGCGGACCTCGAACACCTGTTCTCCACCTGGTTCGACGTCGCGTTCCTCGAGCTGCGCCGCATCAGCTGGGATTCGCCGGCGTCGCTCGTCGAGAAGCTGATCAAGTACGAGGCCGTGCACGACATCCGCGGCTGGGCCGACGTGAAGAACCGGCTGGACAGCGATCGCCGCTGCTACGGCTTCTTCCATCCGCGCCTGGACGGCGAGCCGCTGATCTTCGTGGAGGTCGCGCTGGTCGACGAAATGTCCCGCTCGATCACGCCGCTGCTGGACGAAGCGGCGGCGCCCGCCGACCTCGAGCGCGCCACGCACGCCATCTTCTATTCGATCAGCAGCACGCAGGCGGGCCTGAAGGGCGTGAGCTTCGGCGATTCGCTGATCAAGCGCGTCGTGGAGACGCTGCGCGCCGAGTTTCCGCGGCTGAAGGTGTTCGCGACGCTGTCGCCGATCCCGGGCTTGCGTGCGTGGCTGCAAAAAAATGCGCCGGCGGAGTTGCTCGCGAAAATCGACGCCCCGCTCTCGCTCGGCGCGAAGTCGCCTGAACGCGAGCAGCTGATGGCCTGGGCCGCACGCTACCTCGCGCGCGAAATGCGGGGCGGCAAGCCGCTCGATCCCGTCGCGCGTTTCCACCTGGGCAACGGCGCACGCGTCGAGCGCCTCGACTGGGGCGCCGACCCGTCGCCCAAGGGCCTGAAGCAGGCCTACGGGCTCATGGTGAATTACCTGTACGACCTCAAGCGCCTGGACAAGCATCGCGCGATGTTTGCGCAGGGCAAGGTGCCCGTGTCGGGCGCCATCGAAGACCTCCTGGGCTGATGGCGAGCGGCGCGATCCTCATCGACACGCGGGACGCGATCGCGCGCGTGACGCTGTCGAATCCCGGCAAGCTCAATGCGATGACGCGCGGCATGTGGCGCGAATTGCGCAGCGCGTTCATCGCGCTGGCGGCATCGCCCGCGCGCTGCATCGTGATCGCGGGCGA